>CAYPDO010000169.1:0-8307 GCA_964409495.1 uncultured Bordetella sp. | reverse complement strand
CGCACCCTTCGACGACGAGGGGGTCACCACCCGCCAGCGCCGCGTGGTGCAGGGCGGCGTGGTGCAGGGCTACTTCCTGTCCAGCTACTCGGCGCGCAAGCTGGGGCTCAAGACCACCGGCCATGCCGGCGGCTCGCAGAACCTGCGCTTCACGAGCCGCCTCACCCAGCCCGGTGACCACCTGGACCAGATGCTGCGCAAGCTGGGCCGCGGCCTGTTCGTCACCGAGCTGATGGGCCAGGGCGTCAACGGCGTCACCGGCGACTATTCGCGCGGCGCCGCGGGCTTCTGGGTCGAGGGCGGGCGCATCGTGCACCCGGTGCACGAGGTCACGATTGCCGGCAACCTGAAGGACATGCTGCGCGGCATCGTGGCGCTGGGCGCCGACGAATATGTGTCGGGCGGCAAGCGCGTGGGCTCGCTGCTGATCGACCGCATGAAGGTCGCCGGCAGCTGAGGCATCGCGCGTCCCTCTGCGCTGGATCAGGGCTTACCCTCGGTTCGGCGCTGCCGGCCTGCCATCTTCAGGTAACTGCAAGCTGCCCTGTCCGAGACTCCCGGCCGATTCGGCGCCATCTTCGCGGCGCTGCCACTCAGTCGAGGAGATCCCGCATGGAACGCCGTTCCTTCGTACGCAGCGCTGGCCTGGCCGGCATCCTGGCCGCTGGTGCCGCACCCGCCGTAGTGCAGGCCCAGGCCCAGATCCGCTGGCGCCTGGCGTCAAGCTTTCCGAAGTCGCTGGACACCATCTATGGTGGTGCCGACGAGTTCGCCAAGAAGGTCAGCGAGCTGACCGGTGGCAAGTTCCAGATCTCGGTGCATGCCGCCGGTGAGCTGATGCCGGCCTTTGGCGTGGTCGACGGCGTGCAGAACGGCACCGTCGAGGCCGCCCACACCGTGCCCTACTACTTCTTCGGCAAGGACGAGACCTTCGCGCTGGGCGCCGCCATCCCCTTCGGCATGAACAGCCGCCAGATGACGGCCTGGATGATGGAAGGCAATGGCCTGAAGCTGATGCGCGAGTTCTACGCGCAGTACAACATCATCAGCTTCCCGTGCGGCAACACCGGCGCGCAGATGGCCGGCTGGTACCGCAAGGAGGTCAAGGGCGCGGCCGACATCAAGGGCCTGAAGTTCCGCATCGGCGGCTTTGCCGGCAAGGTGCTTGAGCGCATGGGCGGCGTGCCGCAGAACATCCCCGGCGGCGAGATCTACCAGTCGCTGGAAAAGGGCACCATCGACGCGGCCGAGTGGATCGGCCCGTATGACGACCAGAAGCTCGGCTTCAACAAGGTGGCGCCGTTCTACGCCTACCCGGCCTGGTGGGAAGGCGGCCCGCAGATCGACCTGTTCGTCAACCAGAAGGCCTATGCCGCGCTGTCGGCCGAGTACAAGGCCGTGGTCGAGTGCGCCGCCACCTACGCCCATGTGGACATGCAGGCCAAGTACGACGGCAAGAACCCCGGCGCGCTCAAGCAGCTGGTGGCCAACGGCACCAAGCTGTACCGCCTGCCCAAGGACGTGATGGAGCTGGCCTTCAAGGAATCGATGGCCCTGTACAGCGAACTGAGCGGCAAGAACCCGAACTGGAAGAAGGTCTACGCCGACTTCTCCAACTTCCGCCGCGACCAGAACCTGTGGTTCCGCTTCGCCGAGTCGGGCTTCGACGATTTCATGCAGTCGCAGAAGCTGTAAGCGCGTCGCCAAGATGGCCTGGCAAGCCCCACGGGCCGCTCGCGGCCCCTGGGGCTTTCGGCATTTCCGGCAGGCCATGTCGAGCAGTCTTGCGGCGCCACAAAACCAAGGGCTTTCACCCCGTCGAGCGTCTGGATCGGCTCCCTAGAATGCGGCGACAGTGCAGAACAGGTCTGCATTTCCACCCATGTTCTCGAGAGGAGACCGATCAATGGAACGTCGTTCATTCGTTCGTGGTGCCGGCTTGGCCGGTGTGCTGGCTGCCGGCACGGCACCGGCCATCGTGCACGCCCAGGCGCAGGTGCGCTGGCGCCTGGCCTCGAGCTTTCCGAAGTCGCTGGACACGATCTTCGGCGCGTCGGACGTGTTTGCCGCCAAGGTCAAGGATCTGTCGGGTGGCAAGTTCACCATCTCCACCCATGCCGCGGGCGAGCTGATGCCGGCCTTCGGCGTGGTCGACGGCGTGCAGAACGGCACCATCGAGGCCGCCCACACCGCGCCGTACTACTTCTTCGGCAAGGACGAGACCTTCGCACTGGGCTGCGCTATCCCCTTCGGCCTGAACAGCCGCCAGATGACGGCCTGGATGTACGAGGGCAACGGCCTGAAGCTGATGCGCGAGTTCTACAAGCAGTACAACATCGTGAGCTTCCCGGGCGGCAACACCGGCGCCCAGATGGGCGGCTGGTACCGCAAGGAAGTCAAGAGCGCGGCCGACATGAAGGGCCTGAAGTTCCGCGTGGGCGGCTTTGCCGGCAAGGTGGCCGAGCGCATGGGCGCGGTGCCGCAGAACATCCCCGGCGGCGAGATCTACCAGTCGCTGGAGAAGGGCACCATCGACGCGGCCGAGTGGATCGGCCCGTATGACGACCAGAAGCTGGGCTTCAACAAGGTGGCGCCGTTCTATGCCTACCCCGGCTGGTGGGAAGGCGGCCCGCAGCTCGACTTCTTCATCAACCAGAAGGCCTATGACGCGCTGTCGTCCGAGTACAAGGCCATCGTCGAGTGCGCAGCCTCCTACGCCCATGTGGAGATGCAGGCCAAGTACGATGCCAAGAACCCCGCCGCGCTCAAGCAGCTGGTGGGCAGCGGCACCAAGCTGTTCCGCTTCCCGAAGGACGTGATGGAACTGGCCTTCAAGGAAGCCCTGGCGCTGTACAGCGACCTGAGCGCCAAGAACCCGAACTGGAAGAAGGTGTACGACGACTACGCCAACTTCCGCCGCGACCAGAACCTGTGGTTCCGCTTCGCCGAGGCCAGCTTCGACGACTTCATGCAGGCGCAAAAGCTCTGATGCAGCGCGGCGGGTGGCCAGGCCACCCGCCGGGTCTGCACCCGGACCAAACAAGAAGGGCCCTGCCGCGCGGCAGGGCCCTTTTCATTTTCGCGGTGCAGATGGGCGGGGCACCGGCCCCGCGCGCTGCATCACTTCTTCTGGCCGTCCTGCTCCAGGCTGCGCTTGACGGCCTCCATCGGGTCTTCTTCCTTCGGCGCTTCCTTGGGCGCGCCGGCACCGGCCGGGGCCGAGGCCGAGGGCTCCACGCCGAACAGCTTGGCCGCGTCCATCTCGGTCTTGTTGTCGTCGTTGGGCTGCACGTCGAGGTTGACGTTGTCGACGTTGATGTCGGCCTTCTTGTCCAGGCCGCCCGACACCATGCCCGGGAAGGCGATGATCAGGCCCACCATGACCATCTGGATGATCACGAAGGGCACGGCGCCCCAGTAGATCTGGCCGGTGGTGACCTTGGGCACGGTGGCGCCGGTGACGCGGTCCTTGTAGTCGTTGGTGGGTGCCACGCTGCGCAGGTAGAACAGCGCGAAGCCGAAGGGCGGGTGCATGAACGAGGTCTGCATGTTCACGCCCAGCAGCACGCCGAACCAGATCAGGTCGATGCCGAGCTTGTCGGCCACCGGCCCCAGCAGCGGGATGACGATGAAGCTCAGCTCGAAGAAGTCGAGGAAGAAGGCCAGCAGGAACACCAGGATGTTCACGACGATCAGGAAGCCGACCTGGCCGCCGGGCAGGCTGGTCAGCAGGTGCTCGACCCACTTGGGGCCGTCGACGCCCTGGAAGGTCAGGCTGAAGACGGTCGAGCCGATCAGGATGAAGACCACGAAGCACGACAGCTTGGCGGTCGTGTTCATCGCCTGCTTCAGCAGCTTGAAGTCGAGCCGGCGCCGCAGCACCGCCATCACCAGCGCGCCGACCGCGCCCATGGCGCCGCCCTCGGTCGGTGTCGCGATGCCGAGGAAGATCGTGCCCAGCACCAGGAAGATCAGCAGCAGCGGCGGGATCAGCACGAAGGTGACCTGCTCGGCCATGCGCGACAGCAGCCCGAGCTTGGTCACGCGGTTCAGCAGCGCCAGCGCCAGCGCGAAGATCACCGCCATCGACATCGACACGACGATCTGCTCGTCCAGCGGCGCCACGGCCTTGGCCTGGCCGGTGACCGCGGCGACGATGTCCTCGTAGTACCAGCCGAAGCCCAGCGCCAGCGCGGTCGCCAGCGCCAGCAGCACGCCCAGCGAAGGCAGGCCGCTGCGGCCGTCGGGTTCGCGGATCGTGCGCGCCTCCAGCGGCAGCGCCGGCACCCACTTGGGCTTGAAGACCGTCAGCGCCAGGATGTACAGCACGTAGAGCCCGGTCAGCACGAAGCCGGGGATGAAGGCGCCCTTGTACATGTCGCCGACGCTCTTGCCGAGCTGGTCGGCCATGATGATCAGCACCAGCGAGGGCGGGATGATCTGCGCCAGCGTGCCCGAGGCGGCGATCACGCCCGAGGCCACGCGCCGGTCGTAGCCGTAGCGCAGCATGATGGGCAGCGAGATCAGGCCCATGCTGATGACCGAGGCCGCCACCACGCCGGTGGTGGCCGCCAGCATCGCGCCGACCAGGATCACCGCGAAGGCCAGGCCGCCGCGGATCGGGCCGAACAGCTGGCCGATGGTGTCCAGCAGGTCTTCGGCCATGCCCGAGCGTTCAAGGATCAGGCCCATGAAGGTGAAGAACGGGATCGCCAGCAGCGTGTCGTTCTGCATGATGCCGAACACGCGCAGCGGCAGTGCCTGCATCAGCGAGACCGGCAGCATGCCCAGCTCGATGCCCACCCAGCCGAAGAACAGGCCGCAGGCGGCGAGCGAGAACGCCACCGAGAAGCCCATCAGCAGGAAGATGATCAGGCCCCCGAACATGATCGGGGCCATGTTGGCGATGAGGAATTCGGTCATGCCTTGCCTCCCTTGGCGAGTGCGGCGGCAGCGGCGGCCGCATCGGCTTCGGCGCGGGCACGGATGACCTCGGCCAGTTCTTCTTCGGCCGTCTTGGCCACCTTCTTCTCGGCCGGGTCGCCGCAGGCACCGGCCAGGTAGCCGGCGCGCTTGATCAGCTCGGACACGCCCTGCAGCCACAGCAGGCCGAAGCCCACCGGCACCAGCGCATACACCGGCCAGCGGATCAGGCCGCCGGCGTTGGACGACATCTCGCCGGTGGCATAGGCCTGGGTGACCAGCGGCATCACCAGGCTGATGACCTCCCAGCAGAACGGGAACAGGAAGCAGACGATGCCGAACATCTCCACCTTGACCTGCGTGGGCCGGCTGAAGCGGCCCAGGATCACGTCGATCTTGACGTGCTCCTGGCGCAGCATGGTGTAGCCGGCGCCGAGCAGGAACACGGCAGCGAACAGGTACCACTGGATCTCGAGCAGGCCGTTCGAGCTGTTGTTGAAGGCCTTGCGCACGATGGCGTTGCCGGCACTGATCACCACGGCGGCCAGCACCAGCCAGGCGACGGCAGCGCCGACCCATTCGTTGAGCCGGTCGATGCCCCGTGACAGGGACAGGAAGGGCGACATGTCACCTCCAGGTAGAGAGTTGTTGGTTGGAAGTTTTGCGACGTGGCGGGGGTGTGCGCGATCCGGCCCCTGCGTCACTGCAGTCGGCAAATGTAAGGATGCAAGCCTGAATGACAGTTGAAAGTTCACTGCCGCTAGGGAAAGCACCAGGGGCGCCCGCGCCCCGCCTTCCGCGGCACGCCGTCAGTCGCAGCGTTCGCCGGCCATGGCCAGCACGCGGCCGTCGGGCGACTCGAGCCAGCCGCGCGCGCGCAGGCGATCGGGCTGCGCGCCCTCGGGCCAGCGCAGGGCCTGCAGGTGGCTCATCGGCCGGCCTGCGCGCAGCGCCTGCAGCGGCAGAGGCCCGGCCACGCTGCGCACCAGCGCGCGGGGCCGGGCCGTGCCCTCCTGGCCGCCCGGGATGTGCTCCACCAGCGCCAGCCAGGCCGTGCTGCCGGCCGGCAGGCGCGTGGTGGCGCTGACCGCCACACGCAGCTGCAGGCCGAAGTAGCCCTGCCAGGCCGGGCCAGACACCACGTGCAGCGCCAGGCCCGGCCAGCGCCGCAGTGCCGGGCGTTCGATGTGGATCTGGCGCGCGCCGCTGGCCGCGGCCTCGCCGGCGCCGAGCAGGCCGGCGCGCTGGCCGCGCTCGGACGCCTCGGGCAGGGCGGCGGCGGCCATCGGTGCGTCGGCGCCGCGTGGCAGCAGCCAGTCCAGCGCCCAGTGGCGGGCCGCGCCGGGCGGCGCCACGCCGTCGTCGGCGCTGGCTGCCCAGCAGTCGGTGCAATCGGCCGTGATGAAGCGCTCGGCCAGCGCTGCCGTCACGGCCGGGCAGCTGCCGGCCCTGGCCTGGGCCGGTGCAGCGGCGGCCGGCCGCACCAGCCCCGCGGCCAGCAGCAGCCCCCCTCCTAGAATCCAGCGATGCATGCGCCGCCTTTTCACGATGATGTTCCTCCGACTGCCGGCGCGTCCGGCACCGGCTCGCTGCTCAAGGGCCTGAACCCCGAGCAGCTGGCCGCGGTGACCCTGCCCGCCGAGCCGGCGCTGATTCTGGCCGGTGCCGGCTCGGGCAAGACCCGCGTGCTGACCACGCGCATCGCGTGGTTGATGGCCACCGGCCAGGTGGGCCCCGGCGGGCTGATGGCCGTGACCTTCACCAACAAGGCCGCCAAGGAGATGCTCACGCGGCTGTCGGCCATGCTGCCGGTGCCGGTGCGCGGCATGTGGATCGGCACCTTCCACGGCCTGTGCAACCGCTTCCTGCGCGCGCACTGGAAGCTGGCCGGCCTGCCGCAGGGTTTCCAGATCCTGGACACCGCCGATCAGCTCTCGGCGGTGAAACGCATCATCAAGGCCATGAACCTGGATGACCAGCGCTTCGTGCCCAAGCAGGTGAGCTGGTTCATCGCCGCGCGCAAGGAGGAGGGCGAGCGCCCCGGCGACGTGGCCGTGCACGACCCCAACACCCGCACCATGGTGGAGGTGTACCGAGCCTACGAAGAGCAATGCCACCGGGAAGGCGTGGTCGACTTCGCCGAGCTGATGCTGCGCACCTACGAGCTGCTGCGCGACAACCCCTCGCTGCGCGAGCACTACCAGCACCGCTTCGCCCATGTGCTGGTCGACGAGTTCCAGGACACCAACCGCCTGCAGTACCGCTGGCTGAAGATGTTCGCGCCGCCCGAGAACAGCGGCGAGCGCGCGCGCGGCACGCTGCGCCAGAGCGTGTTCGCGGTGGGCGACGATGACCAGAGCATCTATGCCTTCCGCGGCGCGCAGGTGGGCAACATGGCCGACTTCGAGCGCGAGTACCGCGTGCGCCACCTGATCAAGCTGGAGCGCAACTACCGCAGCTTCGGCAACATCCTGGACAGTGCCAATGCGCTGATCGCCCACAACGCCAAGCGCCTGGGCAAGAACCTCAGCACCGAGGCCGGGCCCGGCGAACCGGTGCGCGTGCACGAGGCCACCAGCGACTACGCCGAGGCCCAGTGGCTGCTGGAAGAGGCACAGGGCCTGCACCGCGGCGGCCTGGCGCGCAGCGAGATCGCCATCCTGTACCGCAGCAATGCGCAGAGCCGGGTGCTGGAGAGCGCGCTGTTCAACGCCGGCGTGCCCTACCGCGTGTATGGCGGGCTGCGCTTTTTCGAGCGCGCCGAGGTCAAGCATGCGCTGGCCTATCTGCGCCTGATCGAGAACCCCAACGACGACACCAGCTACCTGCGCGTGGTGAACTTTCCCACCCGCGGCATCGGCACGCGCACGCTCGAGCTGCTGCAGGATGCTGCGCGCCAGAGCGGCCGCAGCCTGTACCAGAGCGTGGCCGCGGTGGCCGGCAAGGGTGGCGCCAACCTGCTGGGCTTCAACGGCCTGATCGACGGCCTGCGCGAGCGCACCCGCGGCCTCACGCTGCGCGAGATCATCGAGCAGATGCTGGCGGTGTCGGGTCTGGTCGACTTCTACCGCACCGAGAAGGAAGGCCAGGACCGCATCGAGAACCTGGACGAACTGGTCAATGCCGCCGAGGCCTTCGTCACCCAGGAGGGCTTCGGCAAGGATGCGGTGGCGCTGCCGGTCGACGAGATCGGGCCGGGCACGCTGGTGGACCGTCGCGAGGGCCCGGATGGCATCGCCCCGGCGCCGATGGCGCCGCTGGCGCCCGATGCCGAGACCGGCGAGATCATGTCGCCGCTGGCGGCGTTCCTGACCCATGCCGCGCTGGAGGCCGGCGACAACCAGGCCCAGGCCGGGCAGGACGCCATCCAGCTGATGACCGTGC
>CAYPDO010000168.1:0-8321 GCA_964409495.1 uncultured Bordetella sp. | reverse complement strand
GTCGCGTGTCTGGCCGTCGGCGCGCAGCAGTTGCAGGGCCTGGTGGCTGTCGGCCTGCAACCCGGCCAGCAGGTCGCCATCGTGCGCGTGGTGGGCCGCCACCAGCGCGGCCGGCGCCGGTGTGCGGTCGAGCCGGTGCCCCACCACCTGGGCGGCCGACAGGCCGGTGAAGGCCTCCCAGGCCTTGTTGGTGGCCAGGCAGCGGCCATGGCGATCCATCACGAACACCGGCACCGGCAGCACCTGCAGCACGGTGCGGCTGAACTCCAGCTGCAGCTTGAGCTCGCGCCGCGCGCGCTCGCGTTCGCTCACGTCCACGGCAAATCCCAGGTGGCCGCCGGGCTCTTCGGGCCCCGGCGCCTGCCAGGCGACGCTGAGCTCGACACATGGGGCCTCGGGGCCATCGGACAGCAGCGTGGTGGTGAGATGGCCGCCAGCATCGTCGCGCCGCGCCAGCAGCGCCTTCACAGCTTCACGGTCGGCCGGCACCACCAGCATCCACAGCGGCTGGCCGAGCAGATCCTCCTCCAGCCGGCCGGTGAGCTCGAGCAGGCGCTGGTTCACGAAGCGCAGCCGGCCGGACTCGTCGGTGCGCAGCAGCACCTCGTGCACGCCGTCGACCAGGCGGCGCAGCTCGCGCTCGCGCGCCACGGCGCGTGCGTCGGCACGCGCCAGCTGGCGCGTGAGCTGCCAGCGCGCGCGCAGGCTGCGCCAGGCCGCGGCGCTGAGCAGGCCCACCACCGCCCAGCCGGCCAGCAGCGCCGCCAGGGTGCTGAGCACGAGCGCATGCCAGCCGGCCAGCACCTGCGACATCGGCTTCTCGACCCAGGCCACCACCGGCATCACGCGCGACGCGCGAAAGGCCACCAGGGTCTCGGCGCCGTCCAGCGCGCCGGGCGCCACCAGGCTGCCATGCTCGGCCTGCGGCAGCTGCTGCGCGAACACACGGTGCACCGTCTGCAGGGGCATGGCGAGCGCCGCCCCCGCGGCCGCCGGGTGCGCCACGAGCGCGCGGCCGGTGTTGTCGAACAGCACACCGGCAAAACCGCTGTCCTGCGTGGCCATGCGGAAGTGGTTGGCCATGGCATCGGGGTTCAGCGCCGCCACCAGGTAGCGGGGTGGCAGCCCGTCGCGCGCCACGCGCCGCACCAGCAGGATCAGTTCGGCCGGCGAGCGGCGCGGGCCGGCGCCCTCGGCCAGGTCGGCCAGGTCACGCGCGGCCTGGGGCGCGCCGAGCCAGTGGTCGCGCGCCAGCGCCGCTGCCGGCAGGGCGGCGGGCGACAGGCGCAGGCGCTCATTGTCGGGGTTCGAGCTGGCCAGCACGCGGCCGTCGGCCGAGAGCATCGAGACACTGCGCAGCGCCGGCTGGCCCGGCAGGGCGTGACGCAGCGCCGCTGCCAGCGCCGGGCCCTCGCCGAGCGGGCCGGTGCTTTCCGACAGCGTCAGCAGCACCAGCTCGGCACTGACCAGGGTGCGCGTGACATGGTCTTCCAGCACGCGCGCCATCAGGCGTGCGCTGCGATGCTCTTGGGCCAGGGCCGAGGCGTGCTCCAGGCGCAGGAAGATGGCGGCGGCAGCGCTCATCAGCAGCGCCACCGCCACGCCGACCAGCACCGCCAGCCGGTGGTTCAGCCAGCCCGGCAGCACGTTGCCGTCCTGCGCGGTGGGCTGGTGTGCACGGCCGGCGGCCGCCACCGGCTGCTCAGGCCGCCACCAGCTCATGTCTGCCCGTCATCATCTCGGTGGCCAGCGGCAGCCACAGCGTGACCTGCGTGCCCGCGCCCAGCTCACTGTCGATCTGCACCTCGCCGCCCTGCAGCTCGACGATCTCCTTGACCAGCGACATGCCCAGCCCGGTGCCGGGAATGTTGCCACTGGGGTCGGCACGGTAGAAGCGCTCGCACACGCGCTGCAGCTGCGCCGGCGTCATGCCGATGCCCTGGTCGCGCACACGGATGCCCACCGCCGGGCGGCCCTGCCGGTCTTCCTGCAGCACCGACACCTCGATGGCGCCACCGTCGGGCGAGTACTTGTAGGCGTTGGAGATCACGTTCAGCAGCGCTTGGCGGGTCTTCTCGGCGTCGACATGGATGGCGGCGCTGCCATGCTCCAGCCGAAGCGCCACCTGACGCGCATCGCCGGGAACCATCAGCGAGCCCAGCGTGGAATCGATCAGCTCGTCCACGCGCATCGCGGCCGGCTTCATGTCCTTGCCCTGGCGCGCCTCGATGCGCGCCAGATCCAGCAGCTCGTTGAGCATCTGGATCAGCCAGGAGGCCTGGCGGTGAATGGTTTCCACCATCTCGCGGCGGCGCTCGTCGCTGACCGGGCGGCGCAGCAGCAGCTCCGAGAAGCCGAAAATGCTGGCCATCGGCGTGCGCAGCTCGTGCGCGGCGGTGGTGAGAAATTCGCTCTTCATGCGATCAACCTCGGTCTCGCGCGTGACGTCGCGGAAGAACAGGATGGTCTCGCCGGTTTCGGTCATGGTGCGGCGCATGGCGCGGCGCAGCGTGCGCCGCACCGGGCGTGCCAGCGCCAGCGTGGCCTCGGCCTCGGCCGCCGCCACGCCCTCGCCGCCGTCGCCCAAAGCAGCGGCAATCGGTGCATAGGGCTGTGACGGGTCGCATTGCAGCGCAAAGTTCGTGTCGAAGGCATCCAGGTTCATCATGCCAATGACACGGTCGGCCTGCCAGCCGGTCATGTCGGCGAAGGCCGGGTTGCAATAGGCCAGCCAGCCGTCGCCGTCGAACAGCACGAAGCCGTCCGGGCTGAGGCGGAAGATGGTGTCCAGCCGCGCACTGCGATCGGCCAGCGCGCGGCGTGCGGCCTCACGCTGGGTCACGTCGTTGATGATGCCCACGTAGTGCGTGAGCTTGTCCTGCGCGTCATGCACCGGCGCCAGCGACAGTTCGTTGAAGAAGGGCGTGCCGTCCTTGCGGTAGTTGCGCAGCGTCACCTGCGCCGGCTGTCCGGCCGCAATGGCCTCGCGCAGCACGGCGATGCCAGCCTGCTCGCGGTCGGGGCCCTGCAGCACGCGGCAGTTCATGCCGATGACCTCGTCGCGGCTCCAGCCGGTAAGCTGGGCAAAGGCAGGGTTGGCGTACACCAGCGGTGCGCCGGCCCAGCTCATGTCGGCGATGACCACGCCGTTGGCGGTGGCCTCGAGCGCGCGCTGGTACAGGCGCAGCTGGTCGTCGGCCCAGCGCTTCTCGGTCTGGTCACGCACCACCACGGTGTAGCGCAGGCCGCTGCCGGCAGCCACGTCAGACGCCTCGGAGATCGACAGCTCCACCGGAAAGGGCGTGCTGCCCCCGCGCACGCCGTCGGTCTCGGCGCGTGCCACACGCACGCCGCTGCCCGACATCACCGCCGCGGCGCCGAGCTGCTCGCTGGCCCAGGCGACGGTGCAGGCCGGCAGCAGCCGCACCAGGCCCTGGCCGATGGCGTCGCGCGTCTCGATGCCGAACACCGAGGCCACGGCCGGATTGGCCACCACGATGTTCAGGTGCTCGTCCAGGCCCAGGATGGCGTCGGGCACCGCGCCCAGCAGGGTCTGCAGCCGCGCCTTCACCGCCTGCATGTCGGCCACCTGGCGCGCCAGCGCGCCCGAGGCCTCGTTGATGGCGGCTGCCAGCTCGCGCTCCTCGCGGCTGGCCATGGTCTGCTCGAAGCGCACGCCCACGCGCTGGGTCAGCGTGCGGCAGTGGGCCACCAACTGCTGCAGCGGGTCCAGCCGCTGGGCCAGGCGCCGGTTCAGGCCGGCCAGGATCACCCCGGACAGCAGCGCCAGCGCCAGCAGCGGCCACAGCCCGGCCAGGCCGGTGCTGCGCTGCACGCCCAGCAGCCAGCCGCCCAGGAAGCCGGCCACCAGGCACAACACCGCCGCGCCTGCGCTCATGATCAGCAGCTGGCGGCGCAGGCCGGCCTGGGATGAGTTGCTCATGTCGTTCGCTCCGCGTGCTGCAGGTTCACCGCGCGACCACCACGCTGCCGGCGTGCGCCGCCCCCCCGGCGCCGGCCCCGGCGCGCACGCGGCAAGGCCGCCGCGCCGGCGCTGGCCACCGGCGCTGTCATGCCGTGGCCAGCAACTGCTCGATGGTGTCGATCAGCTGCAGCGGGCTGAAGGGCTTGACCAGGTAGGCGGTGGTGCCGGCGGCGATGCCGGCCTCGCGGTCCTTGACCTGGCCGCGCGCGGTCAGCAGCACCACCGGGATGTGGCGAATGGCCGGATCGGCCTTGATGCGCTGGCACACCTGCAGGCCGTCCAGTTCGCCGGGCATCATCACGTCCATCAGGATCAGGTCGGGCTTGACCGCCTGCGCGGCCTTCAGGCCCGAGACGCCATCGGCGGCCTCGTGGATCTCGTAGTTGTCGAACTCCAGCGTCATGCGGATCAGCTTGCGGATGTCGGCATGGTCTTCGACGATCAGGATCTTCTTCATGGTGGGCTCCTTCTGGTGGGCGGACGTTGTCGGGCGCCACACGGCGCGGCGGGCATCAGGCGCGCTTGCGGCGGCGCGCCATCAGTTCGGCGATGTCCAGCGCATAACGCTGGGCCTGCTGCATGTCGATCTCGGCATGGTCGAAATGGGCTGGCGCACCGGTGGGCAGGTCGATCAGGAACACCGGCATGTCGTCCTCTTCTTCCTCGCGCAGGCAGCCGCCGTGCAGCGCCACGATGTCCTGGCACAGGCGCAGGCCGATCAGGTCGCGTGCGGCGGGCTTGGGCGGTGGCGGCGGGGCCGGCGGCGCGCCGCGGCCGGCATTGGGCGCCGGTGGCGCGTTCAGCGCCTCGGCGCCATCGCGGCGCGGCGGGAACAGGCCGTTGTCGCGGAAGGCCACCAGCACCCGCGTGCCCATCTGGCGGTACTCGATGTCGATCGTGGCGCCCACTGCGGCCTTGCGCAGTTCGGCCTCCAGGCATTCCTTGAACACGCGGCGCAGCCACAGCGAGCTACCGTAGACGGTGGCCAGCGGCTCGTCGGCCGGATAGCGCGAGAAGCGCACGCTCTGCTTGCGCGAGACGGCGATCGGCTCCACCGCCTTCCACACGTCCAGCAGCATCTCCCACATGTCGATGCGGTCGTTGGCCAGCAGCGAGCTGCTGCCCCACAGCTGACCCAGGTCGACGATCTTGCCCAGCGTCACCGACACCTGCTTCATGTCCTCGGCCAGCACCGCAAACTGCCGCGCATCCGGCGGGTTGTCGCCGGCGCGCTCGAGCGTCGAGGCCAGACGCTTGGCCGGCTCGGCCAGATCGGTGCGCACCACGGCCAGCAGGTTGTCCAGGCCCACGTCCACCGGCCCGGGGGCGTCGGAGGTGACGAACACCACCGCATCGTCGCGCATCAGGCCACGCATCACACTGTAGGTGAGCGTGCGGCCCTTGCCGGTGGGGCTGGGCAATTGCACCGGCTGCGGCGACATGCCTTGCAGCACCGCGCGCACGGTGCGCTGCAGCACGCCCTCGGCCACATCGTGACCGAGCTGGAAGCCGGTCATCGCCGCCGCCCTGGCATTGAGATAGCGGATCTTCGCGTCCTTGTCGATCCACAGGAAACCAGAGTCCACCGACTCGAACAACCGCGTCATCGCTTCGTTCATCGCTGCAGCCTCCACCGGAAGGATTCCCGGCTTGCCTGGATATCAGTCTAATCATTTCGGCCGATTCGGCAGAAATGAAAACGCCAAGTAATTCACTTTCTATCGTTTCAATCGGCGTGACAGGTGCGCGGTGCGCGGGCATCCTTGTTTGCCCTTGAACGAAACCGGCACAATCGCTACCGACATGAGCAGTTCCACGCCCGACAGCCCGGCCGCCACGCCAACGCACTTCTCCACCATCGAGGCGGCGCGTCGGCTGGGGCTGGCCGTGCGTTCGGTGCAACTGATGGTCGACCGCGGCGAGCTCGACGCCTGGAAGACGCCGGGCGGCCACCGGCGGATCTCGTGCGCCTCGGTGGAGCGCTGGCTGGCCCGACGCCATCCGGGCGCCACGCCGCGCGCCGTGGGCGGGCCCACGCCGGGCTTGGCGGGCCTGCACGACATGATCGATCCGGGCACCGGGCCGCGTGGTGCGGCCGCCCCGGCCCCGGTGTCCGGCGCCCCCAGCGCGGCGCGCGTGCTGCTGATCGAAGACTCGGTGCACTACCACACGCTGGTGCGCCTGCTGCTGCAGCAGCAGTTCCCGCAGGTGGATCTGCATGTGGCAGATGACGGCATCGCCGGCCTGGCGCTGTATGGCGAGATCAAGCCCGATGTGCTGATCGTCGACATCCTGCTGCCGGGCATCGACGGCGCCGCGCTGGTCAGCAGCCTGCGCTCGCACGCCCAGTTCGCGCGCAGCCGGCTGATCGTGATCACCTCGCTGGATGAAGCCCAGCGCGCGCCCTATGCCTTTGCGCTGGCCGGTCTGCCGGTGGTGCACAAGCCGCGCCTGGCCATCGACCTGCCGCGCTGGCTGGACGCTGCGCTCACCGCCAGCCCGGCGGGCGCCGTGTCGGCCTGAGCCGGCACACGGCAACGGCGGCCAGCACCCCGGGCCCGGCGGGCGCCAACCAGGAACGGCCGATGCCTGAAGCGCCTGCTCCAGCCGCCGGCATCGCACAGCCCGGCCCCAGGCCGTTGCGCGTGGTGCTGGTCGATGACGACCCGCTGGTGCGCCAGCTGCTGGCCATGGTGTGGGACGACTATCTGCTCGATCTGCAGCCCTGCACCGCCGTCGGGCCGGCCCTGGCAGCCCTGCGCACGGCACCGGCCGACCTGATCGTCACCGACCTGATGCTGCCCGGCCGATCGGGCCTCGATCTGCTGGCCCAGCTGGCCGCCGAGCCGGCACTGCGCGGCACGGCGCGCATCGCGGTGTTCAGCGCCGGCATCGACGCCGCGACGCTGGCACGCCTGCAGGCCTTCGGGGTGTGGCGCGTGCTGCGCAAGCCGCTGCCGGTGGGCGAACTGCAGGCCTGCCTGCTGGACGCCGGTGCCGCGCTGCGGCCAGTGGCTGATGCTGAGGAGACCGGCACGCGCGACCCCGCCACGGCCTGCGCTGCCGGGCCAGCAGATGGCGCGGCCCCTGGCCTGGACCAGCCAGCCATCGACCGCCATTTCGGCGGCAATGCCGCGCTGTTCACGGCCTTCCGCGACGCGGCACAACAGCAGTTCGTGCACGATCTGGCGGCCGGCGATGCCGCCCTGCAGGCAGCCGACGCGCCGGCGCTGCAGCGTCTGGCGCACAGCCTGAAGTCGGTGCTGCCGTCGCTGGGCCAGCCCTCGTTCGGACAGCTGGCGGCCGCGCTGGAGGCCAGCGCCGGCCAGGCCGACTGGCCGGCGGCACGGCCGCAGTGGCTGGCGCTGCGACGCGCACTGGCCGAACTGGCACGCACCGACTGACGCCCGCCCACGCCCGGGCTCCAGTCTGCCGCGCGCGCCAACCAGGCCGGGGCAGCAATCGGTTACACCGCCTGGACGGGCCATTGGCAACTGCCCCGGGAAGCCCCCGTTTCTTCGGTATACAGTGTGCGATGGGTCGGCGACGATGGTGTCTGGCGCGGCCCGATGTACCCCACGGTTGCGGATTTGGACAACACCACCCTGCTCGAGACCCCCCTGGCAAGCCTCTCCGGCGTGGCGAGGGTGCTGGTGCACGCCAACAAGCTGGGCAGCAAGGCCGCTGAAGACCTGGCCAAGTCGGCGCGCGAGCGCAAGATCAGCTTCATCGCCGCGGTCATCGCCTCGGGTGCGGTGTCGGCCTTCGACCTGGCGCACACATTGTCGAGTGCGCTGGCACTGCCGCTGCTCGATCTCTCGGCGGTCGACCATGATCGCCTGCCCAAGGGCGTGGTCGACATCAAGCTCACCTCGCAGTACCAGGTGGTGGTGCTGGCCAAGCGCGGCAACCGCCTGTTCATAGGCGGCGCCGACCCCACCGACCAAGAGGTGGTCGAGCGCATCAAGTTCGCCACCCAGCTGCAGCCCGAATGGGTGGTGGTGGAGTACGACAAGCTCGCGCGCCTGCTCGAAAGCCATGGTGCCAGCGCCAGCGAGACGCTGGAGGCGCTGACCGCCGAAGACTTCGAGTTCGACGTCACCGACGACACCACGGCCCCGGAAGCCGCCGACGTCACCACCGAGGTGGAAGACGCGCCGGTGGTGCGCTTCCTGCAGAAGATGCTGATCGACGCGATCAACATGCGCGCGTCCGACCTGCACTTCGAGCCCTACGAATACCACTACCGCGTGCGCTTCCGCGTGGATGGCGAGCTGCGCGAGATCACGCAGCCGCCGCTGGCCATCAAGGAGAAGCTGGCCTCGCGCATCAAGGT
>CAYPDO010000167.1:0-8352 GCA_964409495.1 uncultured Bordetella sp. | reverse complement strand
GCGCAGCCTCAGCGCGCCGCGGCCGCCGGTGCCGGCGGGCTGACCGGGCGGCTGCGCGAGGCCAGGCCGCCGGCGCCCTTGTCGACCCCCGGCACCTCCACCCGGCAGGTCAGGCCGGCGGGCAGGCGCAGGTCGGCGTTGGGCAGCTCCAGCCGCACGCGGAAGGTGCCGCTGCCCACGTCGATCACCGGGTCCAGCGTCTTGACCCGCGCGCTGAGCTTGCCGCCCACCGGCGCGTCGGGCAGCACCTCCAGCGTCTGGCCGGGCTGCAGCTTGCGGTAGGCGGCCACCGGCAGCAGCGCCTCGACATGCAGCACCGAGACATCGGCAATGCGCAGCAGCGGCTTGCGGATGTCGCGGTTGTCGGCCAGGTCGCCGGGGTGGGCCATGCGCTCGGTGACCACGCCGTTGAACGGGCTCTTGATGGTGCGCAGGCGCAGCTGCTCGGCGGCGCGCACCTGCTCCAGCACGGCCACGCGCTGGTTCTCGCGCGCCTGCACCAGCTCGGCCTCGGCCAGGCGCTTTTCGGCGGCGGCCTCGTCGCGGTCTTGCAGCGAGACGAACTGGCCGTCGGCCAGCTTCTCGCGGCGCGTGAGCTTGACGGCCGCGTACTCCACGCGGCTTTCGCCCGATTTCACCGCGCCCACCATCGTGGCGCGGTACTTGGCCTGCTCGAAGTTGGCCTTCTCCAGGCCCGAATCCAGCACCAGCAGGGTCTGGCCGGCGCGGATGCGGTCGCCGCGGTCGACGAACACATGCTCGATCAGGCCCTCGACCGGCGCGCGCACGTCCACCGTCATGCGCGGCTCGAGCACGCAGTCATGCTCGCCGGCCAGCACCGGCCCGGAGGCGGCCAGGCCGAGCAGGGCCGCAACCAGGCGGCTGGGCGGCAGGGGCGATCGGGCGGTGGTGTTCATGGTTTCGCGGGGGGTCTGCATTGCGGGAACGGCGGCGCGGCCTCAGAGCGGCCGGCCGCCGAAGGCCAGGCGGCGATCAAGCTCGCGATCCTGGTCGATCGTACGGCGGCGCACCGCCGAGAAGTGCGCCTCGGCACGCCACTGCGCATGGCGGCGCAGCACCTGGCCCAGCCAGGCCGGCAGGTGGCCATCGGGCCCGGCGGTGGCGCCGAGCAGCCGGCGCACCATGCGTGCGGGACCGGCGCCGAAGCCCTGGAACAGGTCGTCGTCCAGGCTCACCAGGGCCTCGTAGCTGCCGGGGTCGCCCTGGCGGCCGGCGCGGCCGTAGAGCTGGCGGTCCACACGCGCCGACTCGTGGAACTCGGTCAGGATGACATGCAGGCCGCCGGCGGTGCGCACGTCGTCGTGCAGCAGGATGTCGGTGCCGCGGCCGGCCATGTTGGTGGCCACGGTGATGCGCCCGGGCTGGCCGGCCTGGGCCACCACCTCGGCCTCGGCGGCATCCTGGCGGGCGTTGAGCAGCGCATGCGCCAGGCCGTGTTCGGCCAGCGCGGCGCTCACCGCCTCGGACGCGCGCACCGAGCGCGTGCCGATCAGCACCGCGCGGCCCTGTGCCGCCATGGCCTGGGCGCGCACGGCCACCGCCTGCCAGCGCGCGGCCTCGTGCCAGTACACGCGCGCGCCCAGGTTTCGGCGCAGCACCGGGCGGTGGGTGGGCACGCGCACCACGTCCAGCGCATACACGGCGCGCAGCTCGGCGGCCACCTCCATGGCCGTGCCGCTCATGCCGCACAGGCGCAGGTAGCGGCGGAAGAAGCGCTGGTAGGTCAGGCGCGAGATGGTGTCGCGCCGCGCGCTGGTGGCCAGGCCTTCCTTGAGCTCGACCATCTGGTGCAGGCCGCGCTCCCAGCTGCGGTCGGGCATCACGCGGCCGGTGTTCTCGTCGACGATCTGCACCGTCATGCGGCCCTCGTGCTCGCGCACGATGTACTGGCGGTCGCGGTGAAACAGGTGCAGCGCCGACAGCGCCTGCTGCACCATGGCCTGGCGCGCGCGGCGCGCGGCCAGCAGCGGGTGCATGCCCTGGCACAGCGCGTCGATGCGCGCCTCGGCCGGCGCCAGCAGCTCCACCTGGCGCTCGCGCTGGCGCAGCCGGTAGTCCACGCCTGGCTCCAGCGCCCGGGCGGCATCCAGCGCGGCGCGCCAGGCGGCCTCGTCGTCGCCGCCGGGGCGCTCGGCCGACAGGATCAGCGGCGTGCGGGCCTCGTCGACCAGCACGCTGTCGGCCTCGTCGATGAGCACGAAGTACAGGCCGCGCAGGCGCCGCGGCGTGGCCTGCGCGCGGCGCTCGCCCAGCAGCGCCGGCACCGCGGCATGCAGCTGGCGGCCGCCATGGTCCATCTGGTCGCGCAGGTAGTCGAACACCAGGTCCTTGTTGGTGGTGTAGACCACCGGGCAGCGCCAGGCGGCCTGGCGCTCGGGCTGCGGGCGGTCTTCCACCACCACGCCCACCGCCAGGCCGAAGCGGCAGTAGACCGGCATCATGATCTCGGCATCGCGCGCGGCCAGGTAGTCGTTGACCGTGACCACATGCGCCGGTGCGCCGGCCAGGGCCACGGTGACGGCCGGCAGCAGCGCGGTGAGGGTCTTGCCCTCGCCGGTCTGCATCTCGGCCAGGCGACCGCCCAGCAGCACCAGGCCGCCGGTGAGCTGGGCCGGGTAGTGCGCCTTGCCCAGCGTGCGGCGCGACACCTCGCGCACCAGCGCAAAGGCCTGCTGCACGGCGCCGCGCGTCAGGCCCTCGGCCTGCAGCCGCTCACGCGTGGCGGCGATGCGCGCATCCAGCGCCGCCTCGTCCAGCGCTTGCAGCGCGTCACCCTGGGCCAGCACCGCGGCCACGTCGGCGCGCAGGCGGCGGCAGCGCCAGGCCGACAGCCAGGGCGCGGCCAGCCCGCGCCAGCCGGCCAGCCAGCGGTCGATGGGCCGCTCGCGGCCGTCGTCGCGCTCGACCACCGGGCCGGCGCGCAGGCGGCCGGCCTGCCACTGCTGCAGCAGCACGCGGCTCATAGGTCGAAGCGCGACAGCAGCAGCTGGCGCAGGCGGCGCCACAGCTGCCGGGCCAGCGGCTCGGGCGCATGCTCCAGGCGCACATGCAGCCGCGTGCCCAGTTGCGGCGCGCCCACCCCGGGCGGCAGCGCCAGCTCGAACACGAACACGCGGTTCAGGCTGCGCAGGCCTTCGCGGTCGCTCGGGTCCACCGGCAGCAGGCCGCCGCCCTCGGGCGTGAGCGCGCGCGAGGGCAGGCGCTCGCTGCCGCCGGGCACCTCGCGCACGATGCGCGCCTCGTGCACCTGGGTCGGGCTGTCGGCCAGGCGCAGCTCGATGCGGCGCAGGCGCTGGCGCACCAGGCCGATGTCGTCCTGCGTGACCACCAGGCGCGCGCTGCGCAGCGCGCCGTCGAGCACATAGCCCAGCTGCTCGCCCTGCTTGAGCCAGCGGCCCGGCGCATCGGCGGCGCGCGGCACGCGCAGCTCGCCATCGGTGCCGGCCACCAGCAGCAGGTGGTCGATGCGCTCCTCCAGCCGCGCCAGGGCCTCGCGCTCGCGGGCCAGGCTGGCGGCGGTGCCAGCGGCCAGCGCGCGGTCCTGCACCAGCTCGGAGGCCACCTGCACCTCCAGGCGCTCGACGCGGGCGCGCTGCACGTCGTACTCGGCCCACACGCCGGGGTCGTCGAGCTGGGCCACGGCCTGGCCGGCGCGCACCCGCGTGCCCGGCGCCACCAGCAAAGCCTGCAGCGTGCCTGGCGCACGCGCGCGGATCTCGGCCTGCTCGGGCACCCACACCACGCCCTCGGCCAGCGTGGACAGCGGCAGCGGCAGCAGCGTGGCCAGCGCCACGGCCAGCAGCAGCGCGCCGGCGGTGACGCCCACCGCGCGCTGCCGCTGGCGCGCCAGCACCGGCGCCGTGGCCACGAAGCGCAGCTGCTTGAGCAGCGGCCAGACCACGCCGCCCACCAGGCCCCACAGCGCCAGCAGCACGCCGATGAAGAAGTACTGCTCGGCGATGAACAGCGCGATGCCGAAGACCACCAGCATGCGGTACACCCACGACAGCGCGCCATAGACCCACAGCACGCGCTGCTCGGCCGGCGTTTCGTCGGGCGGCTCGGCCTCGCGCGCGCCGAAGGCATGGCGCTGCACCCACCAGCCCCACCAGCGCGTGGCGCGCTGGGCCAGGTTGGGCATCTCGATCAGGTCGCACAGGATGAAGTAGCCGTCGTAGCGCAGCAGCGGGTTGGCGTTGAACACCAGCGTGGACACGCCGGCCACCAGCATCACGTTGAAGGCCACGCTGCGCACCAGGCCGGGCTCGACCAGCAGCCACACGGCGCAGGCCAGCGCGGCCAGCGCCAGCTCGGCCAGCATGCCGGCCGCGCCCACCACGGCACGCGCCCAGCGGCTGCGAAAGCCCGTGCTGGCCGAGGCATCCACATAGGGCACCGGCGCCAGCACCAGCAGCATCAGGCCCATCTCGTGCACCTCGCCGCCGCCGCGCTTGACGGCCCAGCCATGGGCCAGCTCATGCACCGCCTTGACGAAGGGGAACACCACCAGCAGCAGCAGCAGGTTGTCGGGCGCCAGTGCGCGGTCGCTCAGGTTGCCGGTGAGCGCCGGCCAGTGCATGCCGACGGCCACCAGGGCCGGCAGCACCAGGGCCAGCCACAGCAGGCCGCCCATGCGGCCGAACAGCCAGCCCACGGCCGGCAGCGTGCGGGTGAGAAAGGCGTCCGGATCCCACAGCGGCAGGCGCAGCGACATCGGGTTCTTCAGGTTCTGCAGCCACACCGAGCGGCGCTGCTTGCGTCCGCGCGCCAGCAGGTCCTCGACATCGGGCGACACATCGGCCAGCAGCAGATCGGCCTGGTGCAGCTGCGACAGCAGGCCCAGCACCTCGTCCTGCGTGGGCGCGTCGTCGCCGAGCCGGGCCGCGCCCTCGCGCCAGACGGCGTCCACCGTGCGCTGCCCGTCCATCAGCGACACCAGCAGCCAGGCCGCCGGCGTGAAGCGGTGCAGGCGGCCGCCGGCCGGATCACGCAGCACGTACCAGGCGCGGCCGCGGTAGCGCTGGCGGTGCACCTGGGCCTCACGCGCCAGGCGCGGCACCAGGTGCTCGATGCGGTACCAGGCGTCGCTGTGGAAGGCGGCGGTCATGTGACGGCCCTCCGGTCGCTGCGTGACCACCTCCCCGGGGGAGGTACTGCGCGCCCTTCGGGCGGCCGGGCGGGCGCGCAGCGCGCCTCACGGGCGCCGCTCATGGCCACCACTGCCACAGTTTCAGCCGCAGCCAGTCGGTGAAGCGGTGGGTCCAGATCCACAGCAGGCGGCGCTCGCCGGCCTCGATCTTGCCCACGCCCTCCATGCCCGGACGCAGGCCGGCCGGGGCGGCATCGAGCTGGGCCTCCACCTCGAAGGCGTTGCGGCCATCGGCCGGCGCAGCCACCGAGATGGTGCGCACGGCAAAGCCCAGCTTGTCGCTGGTGAGGCCGGCCAGCACCAGCTGGCCACGCTGGCCCACGGCCACGCCGCGCATGTCGGATTCATCCACCTTCAGCACCACGCGGAAGGCGTCCAGCGGCGCCACCTCGAACAGCGTCTTGCCCTTTTCCACCGGGCTGCCCAGCTGCTGGGTGAGATCGCCCGAGACCACCAGGCCGTCGTAGGGCGCCACCAGGCGGGTGCGCGCCAGGCGCTCGTCCACCAGCGCCAGCTGGGCCTGGGCCTCGGCCATCTCGGCGGCGGCCATGCGCGCCTCGGCACGCTCGTGGCGCGACAGCGCGTCGCGGTAGCGGCGCTCGTGGCGGTCGCGTTCGCTGGCATGGCGGGCACGTTCGAGCAGCAGGTCGCGGTCGTCCAGCGTGGCCAGCAGCTCGCCGGCCTTGACCCGCTGGCCGGCCTTGACAGGCGCGCTGCGCACAAAGCCGTCGAAAGGCGCCACCACGGCGCGCTGCATGGCGCCCTCGATGCTGGCCGGCGCGCTGATGCGCCACTGGCCTTCGGCGAACACCAGGGCCACCAGCGCCAGCACGACCACCGCCGCGCCGATGCGCCACGAGGGCCGGCGTGGATCGGTGACCGCCTCGCGCAGCGCCAGCCACTGGCGCCGGGCACGCCCGGCCAGCCAGCGCTCGCCCTCGCGGTGCAGCGCCAGCACCGGGCCCAGGGCCTGGGCCCAGGCCTCCAGCGCGGCCAGCTCGTGCGCATCGAAGGGCCGGTCGGCGCTGCGCTCGGCGGTCAGCACGCCCAGCGGCGTGCTGCGTGCCAGCACCACGGCCGAGGCCACGGCCACCGTCTGCGCACCGCCGCTGGCCACGGCCTGGTGCGCCAGGTCCACCGTGGCCGGGCGCTCGGGCAGGGCCGGCACGGCAATGCTGCCGCGCTGGTCCCAGGCTTCCTCCATGGCGTTTTCAAGCCGGCGGGCCAGCGCGCTGCGGCCATCGAACCAGGCCGTGGCCGACATGGCCTGCAGGCGCACGCGGCCGCTGTGCCGGCCTGCCGCCGGCCCGCCGTCGTGCGCGGCATCGTCGGCCACCAGGCCCAGCGAGGCGCGGCCCAGGCCCAGGCGCTCGGCCAGGCCATCGACCACCCGGTGCGCGGCCTCGTCCAGCGAGCGCGCCTCGGCCACGCGCAGCATCAGGTCGATGACCTCGCGGCTGCGCCCGGCGGCCTCGGCCAGGCGTGCCACCTCTTCGCCGCGCAGCATGGCGTCCAGCCAGCCCATGCCCCAGGTCAGCGCGCGAAAGGCCTGCTGCACCTGGGCCTCGGGGCGGCCGGCCACGTCCAGCACCACGGCGCCACGCAGCTCGCCGCGCAGATCCAGCGGATAGGCCAGCAGCAGGCCGGGCGGGCCGGCCGGCGCGCCGGGGGGCGGCACCAGCGCCTCGGCCTGCGCGGCGCGGGCGGCCAGGCAGCGCCGCGCGGGCTCGGCCAGATCGGTCATGTCGGTGTCGGCGGCGGGCCAGAAGGCGGCCGGCACGAAGCTGCCATCACCGCCGCGCAGCAGCACCATGGCGCGCCGCGTGCGGCCCACCTGGTCGGCCACCAGGGCCAGCCAGGACTGTGCGAAGCCGCCGACCGATTCGGCCTGCGTGAAGGCCGCCCAGCGCTCGGACAGGCGGGTGGCCGCGGCGCCTTCGGGAATGTCGGCGCGGGTGGTCGGTTCCAAGACGGCAGGACTCCGGCAGAAAAGGCGCCGGGCCGGGGTGGCCGGCCAGGCCAGGAACGGCAGGGGGGCCCGCAGGCCCCCCTTTTTGCCTCAGCGCATGATCAGAGCGTCACGCGGATGTTGGCGTTCGCGCTGATTGTGGCAGAGGCACTCACCAGCGGCGTCACCGTGCTCAGGGGAGTGGCGGCCAGGCGCGGCGTGATGATGGGCGGCACCACACGCGGCGGCATCACCACCCGGATCACCGGCGGCGTGGTGGGCGGCACCACCGGCGCGCCGGGGATGGGCACCGTCACGCCGCCCATGCCGGCCAGCGCCTGCTCCAGCCGCAGCGGATCCACCGCGTCGAAGCCGCCACTGCCGTTCACGTCGCCCAGCAGGCGGCCGTCCAGCAGCGCCCAGCCCGGCAGGCGGGTGATGCTGCCGGCCAGCAGCTGGCGCATCAGCGACACATCGGCGGCGCTGTGCTGGCGGTCGCGGTTCAGGTCGCCGGCAAAGGCGGCCACATGCACCGCGTCGTCGTCCAGCGCCGCCTGGGCCCCGCCGTTGACCAGCAGATCGCGCACGTCGATCACGCCGGCTGCGCCGTAGCTGGCGCCGGTGGGCACGGTGGCCACCAGCTGGGCCAGCACCAGCGCGCCGCTGGGCAGGCCGCCGGCCGCGGTGATCTCCACCGCGATCAGGCCGCTGCCGGCCGCGCTGGCGCTGAAGCTGGCCCCGGCCGGCAGGCCGGCGCCGCGCTGCAGCGTGGCCACGCCCAGCAGTGCGGGGTCGTAGGCCAGCGTGAAGCGCACCGAGGTGACGCCCGCGCCATTGCTCAGCCGCACGGCCAGGCCGGTGTCGCCGATGGCCACGCCCAGCGCCTGGCCGGCGCCGCGCGCGGTGTCGGCCAGGCCCACGGTGACCGCGTTGCCGCGGGTCACGCCAAAACTGCCCAGCCAGTCGTCGCCGGCCGTGCCATTGGCATCGCCATCGAGGGCCACGCCGGCCGCATCGCGCAGCGCCGCGGCGCCGGCGCGCAGGCGCACGCTGTAGCTGCCATCGGCCAGCGCGCCGCCCGAGGCCAGGAAGCGCGCGCTCAGGCCATCGGGGGCCACGAACAGCGAGCCGGCCACCACCTGGCCGGCGGCATTGGTGACGACGATGTCGCCGGCCAGGCCGTCGAGATCGAGGCCATCCATCGCGATCGGCCGCGAGAAGCCGACCGTGAAGC
>CAYPDO010000166.1:0-8410 GCA_964409495.1 uncultured Bordetella sp. | reverse complement strand
CGACATCGTGCTGGTGGAAGGCAACCACTACTTCCCCGAAGCCAGCCTGAAGCGCGAATACACCACCTTCAGCAACCACCGCAGCAGCTGCCCCTGGAAGGGCCAGGCGCGCTGGCTGAGCCTGTTCGTCAACGGCGAGATGCTGCCCGACAGCGTGTGGTTCTACCCCGAGCCCAGCGACGCCGCGCAGGAGATCGCCGGCCGCGTGGCCTTCGGCAAGGGCGTCACGGTCGCATGAAGCTGCGGCTGTCGGAGATCTTCCGGCGCAACCCCTACCGGCCGGTGCGGCCGCGCCAGCGCCTGCTGATCGTGGGCGTGACGTTGGCCACCGTGGTGCTGATCTTCTCGGGCCTGTTCGCGCCGCACCTGCGCTGGCTGCGCTTCAAGATCGAATCTCGCCACCCGCCGCTGCCGGCCTGCGCGCCGGGCCAGACCGAAGGCTGCCTGGGCGGCACCCAGGGCGTGATGCTGATCCCGGCCACCCCGGCCCCCGCCGCCAGCCGCTGACGCACCGGCCGCCGCTCAATCCGGCGGCGGCACCCGCCCGGCCAGCCAGTCGGTCCAGTGCGCGATGCAGGCGCGCAGCTTGGGCAGGCGGTGGCGCTCCTGCAGCATCACCGCATACAGCGGCAGGGGCTCGGCCTGGTGGATGCCGGCCAGCACCGGCACCAGCTGGCCGGCGGCCACCAGCGGTTCGGCCGCGATGTTGACGATGCGGCCGATGCCCGCCCCGGCGCGCACCAGGGCCAGCGCCACCGCGGTGCTGTCGGTGCGGGTGTGGCCGCGCACGGCATGGGCTTCGGGGGCGCGGGCGCGCCCGGTGGCGCCGCCGGCCGGCGCCACCGGGGCCATCGGCCACAGGTTCAGCGCCGGGTGCACGCTGTTGCCCACCAGGCGGTGCTGGTCCAGCGCCTGTGCGGTCTGGGGCAGGCCGAAGCGCCGCGCATAGCCGGGCGAGGCATACAGCCCGCGGCTGAGCATGCCGATCTGCCGCGCCACCAGCTGCTCGCTGGCCGGGCTGCCGGTGCGGATGGCGATGTCCACGCCCTCGCGCACCAGATCCACCACGCGGTCGTCGGTGCTGATGTCCAGCTGCAGCTGCGGGTGGCGCGCGTGCAGCGAGGGCAGGCTGGGCGCGATCACCGTCTCGGCGGTGATGGTGCTCACGCTCAGCCGCACCCAGCCGCTGGGCCCGGCCAGCCGGCCCGACAGCGCGCTGTCGAGCTCGGCGCGCACCTCCAGCAGCCGGCGCGCATGGGCCAGCACCGTGTCGCCCTCGTCGGTGAGGCTCAGGCCATGCGTGTTGCGGTGCAGCAGGCGCACGCCGCAGCGCGCCTCCAGCCGCACCAGCGCGCGGCTCACCTGGCTGACCGGCAGGTTGCGCTCGCGCGCGGCGGCCGACAGGCTGCCCAGCGCCACGATGCGCAGAAACAGGGCGGCGTCGTCCAGATCCATCGCCGGCATTCTGACGGGCCGTGCAAATTTTGCAAAACCAATTCGCCTTTGGCGCCGTTTCCGGCCCGGTCGTCTCGCCATAAAGTGCACAGCACCCGCCCACCACCGTTGGAGACCGCATGAACCCGCTGCTCACCGATGCCCGCCTGCTGAACGCCTGGCACGACCACGCCCATGCCGAAGCCCGCCGCCTGCGCCAGGCCGCCACGGGTGCGCTGTGGCGCACCGCCGAGGTGTTTCTGGCCACGGCCGCCACCGCCAGCCGGCGCCGCGCCACGCGCCTGATGCAGCACCTGGGGCGCTCCCGCGGCGCGCGCCCGGCCATGCCGCCAGCCGCCGTGTGAGGCCCGCGCGGCCGATCCTGTTCCACGCCCACCACCGAGCCTGCCCCATGCCCCTGCTCACCCTGCGCATCGCCGCCGAACCCGACCGCCACCTGGCCGCCCGCGCCGCCGCGGTGCTGCACCAGCTCACCGTCACCCACCTGGGCAAGCAGCCCGGGCTGATTGCCGTGGCAGTGGATTTCATCGACCCGGCCACCTGGTTCGTGGCCGGCCGCGCACTGGCCGACAGCGGCCTGCGCAGCTACCACCTGGCGATCACCATCACCGACGAGACCAACACCAAGGCCGAGAAGGCGCGCTTCATGGCCGCCACCCATGCCGCGCTGGGCGATGTGCTGGGACCGCTGCACGAGGAGAGCTACATCCATGTGCACGACGTGCGCGCCGCGGCCTACGGCTACGGCGGCCGCACGCAGGAGTGGCGCGCCCACCACCCCGAGGCGGCGTGATCCGGGGCAGGCCGCCACCGGCCACCACGGGCCTCAACCGGCGTCGGGCGGCAGCGGAAAACGCTGCGCATTCAGCGCCATCTTGGCCCGCGCGGCCTGCACGGCATCGATGCCCAGCTGGTCGGCCAGTTGCAGCAGGTACAGCAGCACATCGGCCACCTCTTGCGCCACCTCGGCACGCTGGGGCGCCGGCAGCGCCCGGCTCTGCGCCTCGGTCAGCCACTGGAAGTGCTCCAGCAGCTCGGCCGCCTCCACGCTCAGGGCCATGGCCAGGTTCTTGGGCGAGTGGAAGGGCTGCCAGCGCCGCGCGGCCGCGAACGCGCGCAGATCGGCGCTGAGGGCGGCCAGCGAATCGGGCGGCAGCGTGGCGGGCGCATCCATGGGCAGATGGGCTGGCGAAGGGCTGGGCAACGGGGGCTCGGGCGTCATGCACCAAGCCTAGCGCGGCAGCGGCCCAGCGGCCGCCCCACAATGCCGGCATGAGCGACGCTGCCCTCTACCTGAGCCCCACCGAGGCCCCCACCCGCGCCGAGCTGGACGCCCTGCCCGGACCGCTGCTGCTGGAGTTTGGCACCGACTGGTGCGGCCACTGCCGCGCCGCGCGCCCGGCGGTGGCCGCCGCGCTGCAGGCCTACCCGGGCGTGCGCCATGTGCGCGTGGAAGACGGCCCCGGCCGCACGCTGGGCCGCAGCTACGGCGTGACGCTGTGGCCCACGCTGGTGTTCCTGCGCGACGGCCAGGAGCGTGAACGCCTGGTGCGCCCGCGCGAGGCCGCGCCGGTGGCCCAGGCGCTGGCCGTGATCCACCCCGCGTGAGCGCGGCCATGCACCCGCTGGACCGCCCGGTGTGGGCCAGCCTCAGCACGCACCGCCAGCACCTGGCCGAGGGCGGCACGCTGGCGCGGCGCTTCAGGCCTGACGTGAACCTGTTCGGCGCCACCGCCGACGATTCCCCCGCCGCGCAGGCCGCCCTGGCCGCGCTGGTGCCGCCGGGCGACAGCGTCTTCATGGTCCAGGTGCCCGAGGTGGTGGTGCCGCCGGGCTTTGTGCAGCTCAGGCACGGGCTGATCGTGCAGATGCTGGCCACGCGGCGGCTGAGCGACGGCCCCGAGCCGGTGGATGAGTTGGCCCGCGCGCTTCAGCCGCTGGGCGATGCCGACGCGCCCGACATGCTGGCGCTGGCACGGCTGACCGAGCCCGGTCCGTTTCTGGCGCGCACCCACACCACCGGCACCTACCTGGGCCTGCGTGAGCAGGGCCGGCTGCTGGCCATGGCCGGCGAGCGCATGCGCCTGCCGGGCTACTGCGAGATCAGCGGCGTGTGCACCCACCCGGATGCACGCGGCCGCGGCCTGGCGCGGCGCCTGTCGGCGGCCGTGGCGCGGCTGATCGAGGCGCGCGGCGAGCAGCCCTTTCTGCACGCCTGGCAAAGCAACCAGGCGGCCATTGCGCTGTACGAATCGCTGGGCTTTCGCGTGCGGGCGCTGCTGAACGCGGTGGTGCTGCAGCGCGTGGCGGGCTGACACAGCCGCGTCCACGGGCCGGGCGCCGGCTCACAGCTTCATGTCCAGCGACAGGTTGAACTGCGGGCGGCTGTAGCGCTCGGTGCGCGTGTAGTCGCCGCCGGCATACAGCGTGGTGCTGGTGCCGTTGCTGGGGCCGAAGGGCTGCACACCGGCGCTGGCCGCCAGGCGCATGGCGAGCCCAGGGCGGAAGACCCACTGACCGAACAGGTCAATGCTGGTGTTGCGGCTGCGCTGCAGCGTCTGGTCCAGCGTGAGCCGGGTGTCGTAGGCCGGGTTCAGGCCCAGGCTGCCGCCGATCATCAGCGGCATGCCGGCGATGCGCTGGTCAAAACCCAGCGTGGCCGACCAGGGCTGCTGGCCATCCAGCCGGTTGTCGGGCCCGGGCAGGGCGGCCACGCGTGAGCGGTAGAAGTTCAGCGAGCCGCGCAGGTTCAGCGCCTTGGCGCCCTGCGGGAAGGGGCCCAGCAGCACGGGCAGCAGATCGGCCGCACGGCCCTTGACCTCCAGCTCCACGCCGCTGGTGCTGGCCGACGAGAAGTTCACCGGCTGCGCCACGTAACGCGGGGCCGTGGCCCAGCTCACCGCCTGCGGGCCGGTGGTGACGGTGCGCACCACGTCCTTGAGCTGGCGGTGGAACAGGCCCACGCTCCACAGCCCGCCATTGGCCAGGTAGTGCTCGAAGGCGATGTCCAGGCCGGTGGCCAGCTCGGGCTTGAGCAGCGGGTTGCCGATGCGGTCAGGCTGCAGCGCGGTGTTGGTGCGCGTGGTGTCGAGGTAGTTCGAATTGATCGACGGCCGCGCCAGCATCGCCCCCAGGCCCGGCGCCTTGTAGCTGCGCGTGAGGCTGGCGCGCAGCATGTCGCGGCCCTTGGGATCGAGCTTGTAGGTCATGTGGGCCAGCGGCGAGAGCACGCGGCTGGTGTTGACCACCACCGGCTCGCCGACACCGCGGCTCTCGGTGCGGATGGCCTCGTGGCGCAGGCCCAGGTAGAGCTGCCACTGGGCCGAGAGATCCCACTCGTCTTGCACATAGAAGGCCGAGCGCCGCACCTTGGCGCTGAAGGGCTGGCCGTCATAGGCCGGCAGCTGGGCCTGGCCGGCGGCATCCACGGTGCTGCGCCATTCCTCGCGCTGGCGCGCCTCCAGATCCCAGCCGGTGGTCAGGCTGTGCGCCTCGCCCAGCAGCAGGCTGTACTTGCCAGCCTGGGTGAGGCCTTCGTCGAAACCGCCGCCCACCGAATGCAGCTTCAACGCGCCGGTGTCGCTGTAGCTGCCGGAATCGAAGCGCCATTTCGACAGCTGCACGCCGGCCTTCAGCTCGATGCGCTGATCGGCGCGAAAGCGGCTGGCCCACACCAGGTTGCCGCGCCGGTTCTCCCAGCTGCCGTGCGCGGCGGTGTCGTCATCGAACAGCGGCAGGCCCGAGATGGCCTGGTTGGCGTATTCGGTGCGGTTGTTCCAGAAGCCCTTTTGCGCATAGCCCTGCAGCGAGAGGGTCTCGTCGTCGCTGAACTTCCAGTTCAAGCGCGGGCCCAGGTTGTAGCCCCAGCCCCACACCCGCTGCGGCGCATCCTGGCGCGAGACGGCGCTCAGGCCATCGCTGCCATCGGCGCGGCGATCGGTGCTGATGCGGTTCTCGCGCTGCCACTCGAACAGCGACACCGGCAGCGACAGCGAGGCCGGGCCTTTTGATTCACCCAGCGTGAGGTTGGCAAAACCCACCGGCCGATCGGCGCCGTTGACCACGCCCACGCGCAGATCGCGCTGCGACTTGCGCGGCGCATCCTTCAGGATGATGTTGATGCTGCCGGCGATGGCCTGCGCGCTCTGATCGGCCGTGGGCGCCCGCAGCACCTCGATGCGCTCGATCTGCGCCGGGCTCAGCTGGTCCAGCGCAAAACCCGGCGGTGCCGGATCGCCGTTGATCAGGATCTGCGTGTAGCCCGCGCCCAGCCCGCGCATGCGCGGGCCATCGGAGCCCACGTTGACGCCCGGCAGCCGGCGCAGCACATCCAGCGCATTGGTGTCGCCATGGCGATCGATCTCTGCACGATCGTAGATCTGCTTGGCCACGCTGGCCGCGCGGCGCAGCTCGGTGGCGCCCTGGCGGCCGGCGATCTCGACCCGCTGCACGCTGGTGGCCTCGCGGCTGGGCGTGTCGGCCGGGGCATCGGGGCTGGCCACCTGGGCCCGGGCGACAAGCGGATGGGCGGCAGCGATGGCGCAGCACAGCGCCAGCGGCGCGAAGGGCAGACGCAGGACAGGGGACGACGAGAACGCCAAACGAGCCTCCCAACTCAGACCCGCGCGACGTGCCCAGGCGGGGGGGATGCTGCCAGAAGCCGATGTGCCCGTGGCCGGCATGGGATGAATGGCGGTTGGCGGGGGCCAGCGGCGGCTTCGGGCGATGGGCGGTCGGGGCGTCAGCCTTCTGCTGATGCGCAGCCGCGCGCCATGGCCTCACCACCCGCTGGCATCACACGGTGCCCGGTGGCGGCGCTGCGGTAGTCGTACAAGCCGATCACCACAGGCCGACGGACTGGCATGCACCAATATGCCGGTACCGGCTCGGCGGCTGGCACCGCCCCGGCCGCGCGCATGGCGCGCTGCGGCCTGGAACTGCACGGCGATGCGGTGCAGCTTCTGAAGACGGCCATCGAAACACTGGTGGAATCGCCAGCAGCAGGCCCTCTTGATGCCCCGTCATGCCCCGCTCAGCCGAAGCTGGCCCGGAATGTCACCGCGTCCAGCAAGCGGTGTTGTTCAACCGGACCGGCCAGCTCGAACATGCGTGGCGCCGCGCGAAAGTCAAACAGGCGGTAGAGCCGGAATCGATCACCGTGATCGCGCGCGAAGCGCGCCTCATTGGCCGATACGAAAAACGGCGTGCGTTCGCCGAAGCCGGTGGTCTTGACCTCGACGAACCGGTCACGGCCATCAGCCTCGAACGAGTGGATGTCATAGCCCAGCCCGTCACCCTCGGTCACCGACACATGGCGCACCTGCTCGGCCAGTTGCGGCGCGCCTAGTTGCTGCAGGCGCCAGCGCTCGAAGTCCAGCGCAAACAGCTCACCGGCCTGGCCCAGCGAGCGGTTCTGTGCCTCACGCGCGAAATAGTCGCGCTTGACCGGTGGCCGCAGATCACCCGGCGCGCGTTCGCTCGCGCAGGTTTCGGGCTTGGGTGCCTGGGTGAGCACACTTGCGCAGGCCCACGGCCGCAGCAAGTTCCGGCCATTGCGCTGCGAGGGCCGGGTCGGCCTTGCGCAGCTGGTTCAGCGCCTCGCCGACAATTTCCAGCTTGCGCTCAACCGCCGAACACAACATGTCGTCGCCGCGGTACTGCTCGAAGCTCTTGCCGGCCACAAAGGTCTGGACAGCCATGGCAGCCCGCCAGGCATCCCACAACAATGCCGCAGACTCAGGCGCCATACACCAGCACACGCTCGCCGTTGACACGGCGGCGCAGGTGCGGGTTGATGATCTGAGCGTCCGACAGCAAATCGACCGGCCTTGCGAACAGCGCCTCCAGGCCCTGCTTCAGCGCGAAGAAGGCTTCGGCATAGCCGCCTGGTGGCAGGTTATCGGGCAGTTCGACGAGGAAGTCGAGATCGCTGCGCTGGGGGTCGAAGTCGGCGCGTGTCGCCGAGCCGAACAGTTCCAGCCGGCGCGCATGGTGGCGGCGGCACAGCGCCGCGATGGGCGCGTGCTGCTGTCGAATGAAGTCCGGCATGGGCATGCCGGCATTCAACACTGGCCAGGACGTAGGGCGCCGGATTAATTACTTTGTCGCGGACGGCAGGACAAGCACTTAGCCGGGGCGACGACACAGTGCTCGATGGTCCCGCGCTCGAGTTCTTGCGACTGGCCTACCATCGCGCCAAAGTTGCTAATTCGGCGTCGGGTCTCGGTCGCAACCGACATGCCGAGCACTCACATGGCATGCTGCTTTGGCGACCCAAGGCCCACAGGTGCTTGACCCCTAGTTGTCAGAGACGCCGCTGACCAAAGCCCGCTGTAACAACATCCATGACCGCACAAGAGCTCATCGAACATCTGCAGCGCCTCCCCGCAGACCAACCGGTCTTCGTGGAAGGGTACGAAAACGGATGGGATTCCTTGCTCTCTGTTGAGATCGGATACGCGATCCCTCAGGCCCCGTGTGAAGACTGGGACGGGGAGTTTGAGCGACGAGATGCCGCTTCCCCCGAAGTAGCCGGCGCCATTTTCCTCATGGGTCGGCGAGGACACAGACGGCTGCCGGAGTAGTTGAGATCGGCGAGTGAAGCCGGATCTGTCGTGGAACGCTTCGGCGCCGAGTAGAAGCTTGTGGCTAAGGCTCTAGCTCCATACGACGGCGTTGCAGCGCCTGCCGTCAATCACAGCCGGCCTATGCATTCATGGTGTGTGGCATGAAGCCGCCATCGACCAACGCCAAAGTCGGAACCGCTGTGAGCTTTGTCGGTTTGGCGATCAAAGTCCATACTTGTGGCACGCCCATGGAGGAGCTCATCCAATGCCAGCCATCGATGCGCTTGAATTGGTCCCCACCAGAAGCACATCGCTGGGGACCCAGTACGTCATTCTGGCCGACGTGCCGCAACCTTGGCGCGACGAGCTCTGGGCGTGGCTGCCGAGCC
>CAYPDO010000165.1:0-8418 GCA_964409495.1 uncultured Bordetella sp. | reverse complement strand
GCCATGACGAATACCTGCTGCACACCATGTTCGACGTCGACGGCGCGCTGGTGGGCTATGGCTGCATCGCCCCGGAGCTGCTGGTGGAGATGATCGCCGCAGGCCAGGCCAAGGATTACCGCAAGGCGCGCGAACTGCACGACCGCCTGCTGCCGGTCACCGCCAACGTCTACCACCGCGGCTCGCACATGGAAGGCTCGGTGGCGCTGAAGTGGGCGCTGGTGGCCCGTGGCATCCTTGACCATGCGGCGGTGCGCTCGCCGCTGCTGCCGCTGGCCCCGGGTGCCGAGCACGAGATCGCCGAGGCCATGCGCCAGGCCGGCCTGGGCCGCGTGGTCTGAAGCGCCTGACGCCCGCCAGACCAGAAGGAATGACGACATGCGACTGATGCAACTGCTGGCCGCCTGCATGCTTGCGGTGGGGCTGCCGGCGCTGGCCCAGGCCACGGGCGCCTTCCCCGAGCGCGACCGCAAGCTGCTGATCATCGTGCCCTTTGCCGCCGGTGGCGGCGTGGATGCGGCCGCGCGCCTGCTGGGTGAGCAGCTGCGCCGGCAACTGGGCATGACCGTGGTCGTCGAGAACAAGGCCGGCGCCAGCGGCACCATCGGCGGCCGGGCGGTGCAGACCGCGGCGGCCGATGGCTACACGCTGCTGTTTTCCGCTGCCACGCATGTGCTCGCCAAGCAGGTGCTGAACAACCCGCCCTACGACCCGCAGGCCGATTTCGCGCCGGTGGCGCGCACCGGCACCGCGCCGCTGATGCTGGTGGTTTCACCGGCCAAGCCGCACAAGCGGCTCGACGAGATCGTGGCGGCGGTGCGCAAGGAGCCGGGCAAGTGGCTGGCCGGCATCCCGGCGGCTGGCGCGCCAAGCCACCTGGCCGTGCTGAAGCTGGCCCGGCAGGCGCAGCTGAAGTTCACGGTCGTGCCCTACAAGGGCACGCAGCCGGCGCTGATGGACGTGGCCGGCGGCCACACCGATCTGTTGCTCGATTCGATGATCGCGCTGCAGCCGATGGCCAGGGCCGGCAAGGTGCGGGCGGTGGCGGTGACATCGGCCCAGCGCAGCGCGCTGGCGCCGGAGGTGCCCACCTTCCGCGAGGGCGGCCAGGCCGATTTCATCTTCGAATCCTGGTACGGCGTCTGGGCACCCAAGGGCACGCCGCCCGAACGCATCAGCGCACTGAACGCGGCGATCAATGCGGCCACCACCGAGCTGGCCAGGTCGGGCCAGCTGGGCAGCTTGGGCTTCGAGCCGGTGGTCGAGTCGCCAGACCAGTTCAGGCGCCACATCGCCGACGAGGTGGCCGAAGGCGCCGAGCTGCTGCGCGCGGCGGGCTTCCGGCCCGAGTGAGCCGATGCGCGCAGCGGCGCGTTCGGGGTGGCAGTGCCGGCTGCACAGCCGGGCCGCCACCCGGTTCATTGACATCAGAAAGAGGGCCGTGCCGTGCACCGGCCCCGAGGAGACCTGTTCATGCAACGCATTTCCCCTGCTGCCGCGGCAGCCGTCGCCACCGTCCTGTCGGCCGCCTTGGCCGGGTCGATCCACGCGGCACCACAGGTCACGCTGTCGGGCACGATGGACCTTGCCGTGCGCCAGGTGAAGAACGGCACGCTGGGCAGCCTGCGTTCGCAGGTCAGCGGCTCCAACCTGACCAGCAAGCTGGTGGTGCGCGGGCGTGAGGATCTGGGCGACGGCCTGTATGCCGGCTTCTTTCTGGACGCCACGATCCTGGCCGACACCGGCGGCACCAGCAACCCGTTCTGGGACCGGCGCTCGACGCTCGAGCTCGGCCACACGCGCCATGGCGAGCTGCGCCTGGGGCGCGACTGGGTGCCCACGCATCTGGTGTGGTCCGGCTTCGACCCGTTCACCACGCTGGGCGTGGCCAGTGCGAACACGTTCCGCAACGTGTTCAGCGCGCGCGCGCTGGGCCAGGCCTTTGGCACCAATGCCGCGGCCAACACCGTCAACCCGACGCTGCGCGTCAGCAATGCGCTCGAGCTGGTGCTGCCGTCCGGCCTGGGCGGTGTCTATGGGGCCCTGATGGTCAGTGCCGGCGAGGGCGGCACGGCCGGGGCCGGCGCGGTGCGCGGCGCCGGCGGACGGCTCGGATGGTCCGACCGGCGCATCGACGTCGCGCTGGCCAGCTACCAGACGCGCAATGCCAACGCCGGCCAGGCCTTCAGCGACCAGGCCTGGGGCCTGTCCTACGATGTCGGCGCGGCGCGCGTCAGCCTGGCCCAGCGCCGCTGGCGCCATGGCACCGACCAGACCACCAACACCTTGCTGGGCCTGCAGATGCCGCTGGGCGCGGGCACCCTCAAGCTGAGCCACCTGCGTGCAGACCAGCGCGGCGCCAGCGCGGCCTTGAGCGCCAACGATGCCAGCCTGTGGGGCATCGGCTATGTGCACCCGCTGTCCAAGCGCACCGCGCTCTACGGTCATGCGGCCAGGCTGTCGAACAAGGCCGGCGCGGCATTTGCCATCCCCGGCGGCGTGGCCACCAGCGGCGTGTCACGCGATGCCAACTACTTCGGCGGCCAGACCTCGACCGGCCTGGAACTGGGCATCCGGCACAACTTCTAGCGGTGGCGGCCGGGCCGGCCGGCCCCGCGCCTCAAACCGGCTGGGCCGCCTGTTGATGCGGCGCCCGCGGCGCGCCGGTGAGGCTGCGCACCAGCACATGCCCCACCAGGCCCAGGCCCAGCAAGGTGGCGGCCCCCACGCCCCACAGCAGCCACAGCAGCGGCGCGATCCAGTCGCCCAGCGCCGCGGGCCAGCTGGCGGTGGCGATGTCCAGCCAGGGGCCGATGGCGGCCAGCCAGTCGGTGAGCCAGCTCTTCAGCGCGGTGACGGCGGCCATCGGCAGCCAGTCGGTCAGCCACAGCGGGATCTGCCAGCGTTCCAGTGCGCCCAGCCAGTCGCCGGGGCTGCCGTGCAGGCCGCCCAGCATCCGCAGCACGGCCTGCAGGGCCAGGCACAGGCCGGTCCAGGCGGCCATGGCCAGGGCGGCGAGACTCCAGTTCAGCGCAATCCACATGGTGCAGGGGCCGGCTGCGCCGGCCAGGTCAAGGCGATGGCGCTTGGAGCCGCCGGCGCGCCACAGGTTCACTCCATCTGGCAGCGTGGTGGCCGGCCACGCGCCGGGCCGGGCCGGCGGCCGGCGCGGATGGCGGCCGCAGGCTGGCGAGGATCAGCGCCGCGCCCACAGCAGCAGGCCCACGCCGCCCAGGATCACGCCGGCCGCGGCCCATTCGCCGCCGCTGACCTGCTCGCCGGCCAGGCCCACACCCAGCAGCATGGCGATGATCGGGTTGACGAAGGCATAGCTGGTGGCCAGGCTGGCCGGGGCGCGCGCCAGCAGCAGCATGTAGGCATTGAAGGCCAGCAGCGAGCCGGCCACCACCAGGTAGACCCAGGCCGCCCAGGCCGCCATCGGCACGGCGCCCAGTGCCACGCGTTCGCCGGCCAGCAGCGACAAGCCCATCAGCACCGCGCCGCCGCACAGCATCTCGCTGGCAAAACCGGCGGCGCCGGCGGCCAGCGGCAGCTTGCGCTGGCTGAGCACACTGCCCAGCACCCAGCCGGCGCAGGCGATGGTCTGGGCCAGCATGCCGCTGGGCGAGGCCGCGAAACCCGCACCCTGCACCAGCAGCAGCACACCGGCCAGGCCCAGTGCAATGCCGGCCCATTCGGCCGCGCGCGGCCGCACGCCGAACACCAGGTTGAGCGCCGCGGTCATCAGCGGTGACACGGCGATGTAGGCCACCACCAGGCCCGAGGCCACGCTTTGCTCGGCCACCGCCGTGCCGCCCATGCCGGCGCCCAGCATCAGCGTGCCCACGATGCCGGCATTGCGCCATTCCAGCGCCGTGGGCCAGGGTGCGCCACGCCAGCGCATCCAGGCCATCAGCAGGCCGCCGGCCACGAGAAAGCGGCTGCCCATCTGCCAGAACGGGGGCAGGCCGGTCAGCGCCACCTTGATGGCCAGGTAGGTGGAACCCCAGATCAGCCAGGTGGCGGCCAGGCAGGCGATCAGCAGCGGACTCAGCGTGGTGGCAGGGCGGGGCAGGGTGGCGGCTGGCATGCCGCTGATGCTAGAAAAGCCGGCGGCGGCCATCCATGGGGGATTCATGGTCGTTCAGGCGATTTGCCGTTGAACTGATGATTGCGCACGGGTTACGCTTTGAACATGCCTGAACCGCTTGCATTCGACGCCTACGACCGCCGCATCCTGGCCGAACTGCAGGCCGACGCGCGCCTGTCGATGGCCGAGCTGGGACGCCGCGTGCACCTGTCGCAGCCGGCGGCCACCGAGCGCGTGCGCAAGCTTGAATCGGCCGGCGTGATCGGCGGCTACCGCGCGCAGATCAACCTGGCCGCGCTGGGCTACGGCATCCGCGCCGTGGTGCGCGTGGGCCGCACCGACTATGCCGCCATGCTGCGCCTGCTGCAGGACACGCCCGAGGTGGTGGAGGCCTACAACGTGACCGGCGAGCACAGCTGGGTGCTGCAGATCGCGGTCATCGACGTGGCCCACCTCGACGCCGTGGTCTCGCGCTTCTGTGCCATCAGCGACACCGCCACGTCCATCATCCTCAAGGCGCCGCTGGCCCCGCGGCCTATCATGCCGGCGTCTGCCGCATCCCCTTCAGCAACTTCGGAGTGAACGATGGCCGTGGTGCCCACCTGTGACCTGTGCGATGCCCACAAGGGCGACAGCAGCGGCGCCTTCCGTGTGCTGCCGCCGGTGTTCCAGGCCTATGGCGGCCGCGCCGCCTTTGCCGGCCCGGTGCGCACGGTGAAGTGCTTCGAGGACAACACCTCGGTCAAGGCCCTGCTCGAAGGCCCGGGCCATGGCGCGGTGCTGGTGGTCGACGGCGGCGGCTCGCTGCGCCGCGCGCTGGTGGGCGGCAATATCGCCGCCGCTGCCGCGCGCAACGGCTGGGCCGGCGTGGTGGTGGATGGCTGCGTGCGCGATGTGGCCGAGCTGGCCGCCACCGATCTGGGCCTTCGCGCGCTGGCGCTGATGCCCCTGCCCACCGAGCGCAGGCAGGCCGGGCAGGTGGACGTGCCGGTGCAGGTGCAGGGCGTGGCCGTGCGCCCTGGCGACTGGCTGGTGGCCGATGCCGACGGCATCGTGCTGCTCGACCGCGCGCCGGCCTGAACTTCCGCAGGTGCCGGGGCTCCCACAGCGCATGAAACCCCACACCGATCCGATCCCCGGCAGCCCCGATGCGCTGGCCCGCGTGGCCCGGCGCTGCCGCCAGCGGGTGCGCCAGCGCGCGCTGCTGGCCGCCGGCGTGGCCATGGTGCCGCTGCCGGGCATCGACTGGGTCACCGATGTCGGCGTGCTGGTGCGGCTGCTGCCCGAGATCAGTGCCGCCTTCGGCCTGAGTGCCGAGCAGGTGGAGCGGCTGGCACCGCAGCGCCGGCTGGTGGTCTACAAGGCCTTGTCGACCGCCGGTGGCCTGGTGCTGGGCCGTGTGGTGACGCGTGAGGTGGTGATGCTGCTGCTCAAGACCGTGGGCGTGCGCCTGACCACCCAGCAGGCGGCCAAGGTGGTGCCGGTGGCCGGCCAGCTGGTGTCGGCCGCGCTCACCTTCTCGGCGCTGAACTATGTGTGCGAGCAGCACATCCGCCAGTGCGTGGCGGGGTCACGCCAGCTGATGCTGCCGGCGCCGGAGGTGGTGGACCTGTGATGGCCCCGTGCGCCGCGCGCGGGCTGGCGCCGGGGCCCGGGCCGGCCGGCTAGAATGCGCAGCTTCGGGGCGTAGCGCAGTCTGGTAGCGCATCTGGTTTGGGACCAGAGGGTCGTAGGTTCGAATCCTATCGCCCCGACCACTTCAAGCAACGGGCCACGCGTGTCAGCGCATGGCCCGTTGGTCTTTCCGGCCCGGGCCTCGGCCGCGTCCGGCCGGGCCGCTACAGCCGCGCCCGCAGGCGCTGCCAGAAGCCGGGCGCCGAGGGCGCGTCGGGCTGCATGGCCAGCTCGGGGTGGCTGGCGCGGGCCATGCGCGCGAAGTCCTTGTCGGCGCGCAGGATGTGCTCGGACAGCCAGTCCTTCAGGAAGGTGAGCAGGTCGAAGCCCAGCGCTTCGCCGCGCATCACTGTCGCCTTCTCGCGCGTGACGCGATCGACGAAGGCCGCGTGTTCGGCCATGTGCGCCTCGAGGTGCGGGTAGCAGGTCACCCGCATGAAGGTCTCTTCGGTGGAGAAGTGCGACAAGGCGTAACGCTCAAGGGCCGTGAGGGTGGCCAGCACGTCGTTGCGTGCGCTGCGCCGCACCAGGTGGTGCCAGAGATCATTGGTCAGGTCGAACAGCAGGCGATGCTGGGCATCGAGCTCGTCCAGACCCAGCGCGTGGTCTTGTGACCAGGCCACCATGCTGTGGCGGGGCGCGCGCAGGCTTGTCGTCACGGCGTTGCTACTCCTCGGGCGCTGTCGCATCCGGGCGGCAGTTCGTCGCGGCCAGCCGGTGCGGCCGGTGCGCCGGACATCGGCGCCTCGACCCGTTTCTGCGCCGATTGTCGGCACGCGCCCGCCGCGCCACCGTGACGTGCAGCGATCGGCGGCGGACCGTCCTGGCAATCCGTTAAATCGTCCGTTGTTTGCAGCGCAGCACCGCGCCACACCGGGGTGGCCGTCTGGCCGGCTCAGCGCGCCTGGCGGCGGCGCGGCGGGCTCAACGGGTGCTGCGGCGGCCCTGGCCAGCGCGCCCGGCCCGCAGCGGCGCGGGCGTGAGGGCGCGCTCGCCCAGCGCGAACGCGGCCTGCACCAGCAGCGCCAGCAATGCGGCGGGAATCGCGCCGGCCAGCATGCGGTCGGTGTCGTTGACCGCCAGGCCGGCCACGATGCGCTCGCCCAGTCCGCCGGCGCCGACGAAGGCGGCCACCGTGGCGGTGCCCACGTTGATCACCGCCGCGGTGGACACGCCGGCCAGCACGGTGGGCATCGCCAGCGGCAGTTGCACCAGGCGCAGCACCTGCGCATCGCACAGCCCCATGGCCAGCGCGGCCTCGGTCAGGCCGGCATCCACACCGGCCAGGCCGGCCTGGGTGTTGCGCACGATCGGCAGCAGCGCATAGAGGAACAGCGCCAGCAGCGCCGGCGCGAAGCCGATCGTGCCCAGCAGCGCGATCAGAAAGGCCAGCAGCGCCAGCGACGGCACGGTCTGCAGCAAGGCGGTGAGGGCGAGCAGCAAGGCCCCGAGCCGCCGGTGCCGGTGCGCGGCAATCCCCAGCGGCACGCCCAGGCCGACCGCCAGCAGCACCGATGCGAACACCAGCGCCAGATGCTGCAGCAGCAGGCGGCCCAGGTCGGGGCCCAAGGTCAGCGCCGCCAGCGAAGGGCGCGCCGCCGCTGCCGCCGGCGGCGACGCTGGCTTGAGCATGCGGTCGAGGAACGACCGGGCCACGTCGGCGAAGGGCCGCCGGTCCAGCTCGACCTCGGCGTTCAGGGCCACCATCGTCGCCTCGGCGATGCGCCCTTCGAGCGAGGCCAGCGCGGCGCCGGCCGCGGGCGGCAGCGACAAGCGCATCAGCAGCACGGCGTCATAGCGCGGGAAGAAGCCGCGGTCATCCTGGAGCACGCGCAGCTTCAGGCGGCCGATCTGCGCGTCGGTGCTGTAGACGTCGATCAGGTCCACCTGGCCCTGCGCCAGAGCCTGGTAGGCCAGGCCATGGTCCAGTGCCGGGGCGTCGGCGATGGCCAGCGCGTAGTGGCGCCGGAGGGCCGACCAGCCATCGGCGCGCACCAGGAACTCGTGCGACAGCCCGGTGCGCAGGCGGGCAGCCTGCTCCGCGGGCAGCCGCGCCAGGGCCGAGAGCGAATCGACGCCCAGCCGTGCGGCATCGGCCTCGCGCATGGCCAGCGCGTAGGTGTTGTTGAAGCCCAGGGGCACCGCGGCCTTCAGGCCCCGCGGTGCCAGCCAGGTGTTCAGCTCGGCCAGCGTGGGCGGGGGCGCGGCGGCCGCCGGCTGGCGCTTGAGCAGTTCGCGCACGATGGTGCCGGTGTATTCGGGGTACACGTCCACCTGGCCACTCAGCAGCGCCTGCTCCAGGATGGCGGTATTGCCCAGGCCCTGGCGGTGCTCGGCGGGCAGGCCGGCGCGATGCAGGGTCTGCAACGCCATCTCGGCCAGCACATAGCTTTCGGTGAAGCGCTTGGAGCCGACCTTGAGCACATCCTGGGCATGCACTGCGCATGCGCCGGCCAGCATCAGAGACATCGCCAGCAGGCGGCCCAGCCGGAAGAGAGGGTCCATGGGCGCCATTGTGATGGCGATGGGGCACGCGGCGTTCGGCGCAGCCGCCGCGCCCGCTGCGCGATCGGCCAGAAGCGCCAGGGGCCGAGGAGAGTGGCCTGCCCGGAGGGACTCGAACCCCCGACCTGCTGCTTAGAAGGCAGCTGCTC
>CAYPDO010000164.1:0-8426 GCA_964409495.1 uncultured Bordetella sp. | reverse complement strand
GGACCTGGCCCCGCCCAACCCCGGCGCGGCGCGCTTCATCGCGGCCGCCCGCCAGCCCGGCCTGCCGGCGAACGACGACTTCAACGGCGCCGAGCAGGAAGGCGTGGGCTGGTACCAGGTGACCCACCGCGACGGCGAGCGCTGCAGCGCCGCCAAGGCCTACCTGACACCGGCGCGCGGCCGGCCCAACCTCACGGTGATCACCGGCGCGCGCGCCACGCGGCTGCTGCTGGATGGCCGGCGCGCCAGCGGCGTCGAGTACATCGGCCGCGACCGCAGCCTGCAGCAGGTGCAGGCGCGGCGCGAGGTGCTGCTGGCCGCCGGCGCGCTGCAGTCGCCGCAGCTGCTGCTGCTCAGCGGCATCGGGCCGGGCGCGCAGCTGCAGCGCTTCGGCATCCCGGTGGCGCTGGACCTGCCGGGCGTGGGCGCGAACCTGCACGACCACATCGACGTGGTGGAGGTGATGGATGCCCCCGGCGCGCGTGAACTGTTCGGTCTGTCGTGGCACGGCCTGTGGCAGGCGCTGGGCGATCTGCGCGAGTGGCGCGCCCACCGCACCGGCCGCCTGACCACCAACTTCGCCGAGGCTGGCGCCTTCTTCCGCACCGACCCTGCCGAGCCCGTGCCCGATGTGCAGCTGCACTTCGTCATCGGCAAGTTGGTCAACCACGGCCGCACCACGGTGCTGGGCCATGGCTGGAGCACGCATGTGTGCCTGCTGCATCCCAAGAGCCGCGGCACGCTGCAGCTGGCCAGCCCCGAGCCGCTGGCCGCGCCGTCCATCGACCCCGGCTTCCTGAGCCACCCGGACGACCTGCCGCGCCTGGTCAAGGGCTTCCAGCGCATGCGCCAGATCACCGCCCAGCCGGCGCTGGCGGCACTCGGCGGCCAGCCACTGGCGGCCTCGGCCGATGTGCGCACCGAGGCGCAGATCGCCGACTTCATCCGCCGCTACGCCGACACCATCTACCACCCGGTGGGCACCTGCCGCATGGGCCCCGATGCCGCCGACGGTGCCGTAGTGGATGCCCAGCTGCGCGTGCACGGCATCGAGCGCCTGCGCGTGGTGGATGCCTCGGTGATGCCGCGCATCGTGGGCGGCAACACCAATGCGCCAACGATCATGATTGCCGAGAAGGCCGCCGACCTGATCCGCGCCGCAGCCTGACGTGCCGCCGAACTGGGCGCGCAGGCTCCGGCGTGCAGACTGCACGCCCGGCGCCCGCCCTGGGCCGGCCGCTGGCGCATCCGGGAAAACTCTGAGACAATCCGCACTTCGGCGCTGATTTCGGTCAGCGCCTTCGTTCATCCCCTCTGGCCCTCATCGCGCGCGGCCCCGTCGACCGATCACTCCTGATCGAGCACGGGGAACACACCGTGTCACGAGTCCTGGTCGGCGGCGATGCCTGCCGTTGCTTCAGGACTCACGGGTTTGCTGCACCACCTTCGCGTGCAGCCCCGCGGCCATCCCCGACAGCGACATCACCCCTGGGTGCCTGGTGCGTCTCACCCGACGCCGCGGCGCCGCGGGTTTGCCTTGCCGTGGCTCACCAGCGCCACCGGGGCAAGCCCTTGCCCCGAGAAAAAACTTCATGACCTTCGATACCGAACTGAACGCCGCGCCGATGGATGCCGACCTGGATCTCGACACCCCCGAGGCCATCGCCACCGCGCCGCAAGGTGTGCCGGGCGCTGAATTCACCGCGCTGGGCCTGGCCCCGGAAGTGGTGAGCGCCATCACCCGCGCCGGCTACAACGAACCCACGCCGGTGCAGGCGCGTGCCGTGCCGGTGGCGCTGACCGGCGTGGACCTGCTGGTCTCGTCGCAGACCGGCAGCGGCAAGACCGCCTCCTTCGTGTGGCCGGCGCTGCAGACCATCCTGGCCGCGCGCCGTGACCCGGCCAAGAAGCGCGCCAAGGGCCAGCCCTGCGGCCCGCGCATCCTGGTGCTGGTGCCCACGCGGGAACTGGCGCTGCAGGTGGCGCGTGCCTGCGCCACCTACGGTCTGGGCATGCAGGGCCTGCGCGTGGCCCACGTGGTGGGCGGCGTGCCCTACCAGGCCCAGCTGAAGGCGCTGCGTGCGCCGCTGGACGTGCTGATTGCCACCCCCGGCCGCCTGCTCGACCTGATGGGCTCGGGCGCCGCCATCCTGAACCAGGTGGACATGCTGGTGCTCGACGAAGCCGACCGCATGCTGGACATGGGCTTCATCGACGACATCACCGCCGTCGCCGAGGCCCTGCCGCCGACCCGCCAGACGCTGATGTTCTCGGCCACCTTCGCCGGCAGCGTGGGCCGCCTGGCGCAGAGCCTGACGCGCGATCCGCAGCGCATCAGTGTCGACTCGCACACCGACACCCATGCCCGCATCGAGCAGCGCATCCACTGGGCCGACAGCCTGAGCCACAAGCGTGCGCTGCTGGAGCAGTTGCTGGCCGACCCCGAGCTGGACCAGGCCGTGGTCTTCACCAGTACCCAGCAGGACGCCGATGTGCTGGCCGACGCGCTGGCCGACATCGGCCATGCCGTGGCCTCGCTGCATGGCGGCATGCCGCAGGGCCGCCGCAACCGCGTGCTGCAGGGCCTTCGCCAGCGCCAGCTGCGCGTGCTGGTGGCCACCGACGTGGCCGCCCGCGGCATCGACGTGCCCACCATCACCCACGTCATCAACTGGGGCCTGCCGATGAAGGCCGAAGATTACGTGCACCGCATCGGCCGCACCGGCCGTGCCGGCCGCTCGGGCCTGGCCATCACGCTGGCCGAGCGCCGCGATGTGCCGATGATCCGCCGCATCGAACGTTTCACCACCCAGCCGATCGCCGTGGCCGTGGTGCCGGGCCTCGAGCCCAAGGCCCCGCCGCCCAGCGACAGCCCGCGTGACCGTCGCCCCGGCGGTGGTTTCGGCGGCTTTGGTGGCGGCCGCGGCGAGCGTCCCGGCTACGGCCGCGGCCGTCCGGGTGGCGGTGGCCAGGGTGGCGGCTACGGCGCCTTCAACAGCTTTGGCGGCGGCCGCGACCGTGGCGGCCCGGCGCCGCACGGTGACCGTGGCGGTTTCGGTGGCGGCCCCGGCGGTGATCGTGGCGGCTTTGGCGGCCAGGACCGCGGCGGCTTTGCCGGCCCGCGTGGCGGCCACCATGACGGCCAGGGCCATGGCGACGGCGGTTTCCGCGGCGGCCGCCCTGACAACCGCGGTGGCCAGGGCGGCTACCAGGCCGAAGGCCGTGCGCCGTTTCGCGGCGGCCCGGCCGGCGGCCCCCGCCGTGGCGGTTCGCGTTAAGCGTCAAGCGCCGGGCGCCCTGCCCGGCTAACCGTCAACGCGTTGGCGACGATGCGGCCGAGGCCGCCGGCGCTGCGGCTTCGGCCGCAGCCTCGGCGGCCTCGGCCTTCTTGCGTGCGGCGTCGATCTCCTTGAGCGTGCGCAGGTGCAGTTCCACGTTCGAACGGCGGAACTCGCTTTGCACGATGACGTCGGCGCGCACGCCATCGGCCTTCAGACGGTCGGACAGCTTCATGCCCACCGCCGGATCGCCGCCCATCGCCATCACCACCTCGTTGGCAAACAGGTCGGCGCCGCCGACCAGGCCGTCGACCTGGATGCTGCGCTGGGTTTGCGCCTCCACCGCCGACAGGATGGTGCCGCCGCCCGGCACCGCCAGCGCCAGCACCTTGCCGATCATGAAGGCATTGCCCACGTCGTCCGCCGAGCGCTGGCGCCGGATGGACTTCTCGCTGGCCAGGAAATAGGTGCCGAAGGCCGCCAGCCAGCGGTACTCGTCGCGGGTGCGCGCCGCCAGCATGGCGTTGCCGGGAATCTTGCTGCGCCGGCCCTCCTGGCGCAGGAAGTTCTCGGGCTCGTCGTCGAAGGCGCTGGCCATCACCGTGCCGGCACAGCCGGTCTGGGTGCTGACCTTGACCTCGCGCCCGCCCTCCAGCGTGAGCGTCATGCTCTGGTCGGCATTGGCCTCCTCGCGCGCCTGGTGCATCACGCTCCAGAAGGCCTGGTCGTCGACCGACATGGTGGAGCCCCCGCGGAACACCGCCGCCAGCTCGAACTTCTGCCCCGGCGCCGGCAGCGGCCGCTTGTTCACCGCGGTCACGCGCTGGCCCAGCTTCAGCTCGTCGGGTGCGGCCTCGTCGAGCCATGCGATGCGCCAGTGCTCGTCCATGCCGGTGGCCTGCTTGAACAACTCCTGGTGCTTGCCCGACAGGCCCTTGCGCACGGTGCGCGTGCTCCACAGCACGAAGGGCTCGATCTCGCTGGTGTCGTCGCACAATGGCTCGGCGCCCCAGGCCACGTGGATGGCGGCCTCGCGGAAGGCGATCTCGTGCTGCAGCCCGTCCTTGAAGCGCTGGCGGTCGAACTCGTCGCTGAACTCGCCGGCGCACGCGGCACCGGTGGCCATCACGGCGGCCAGGGCCAGCGCTGGCGGAACGAAACGGATGCAGGTGAGCAACAACGACATGCTGGAACTGGCGCGCCGCTGCATGGGCGGCGCCTCCCCGGTGGACAGGCGCCCCCAGTATGCATGGCCCGTGCCGGCCAGGGGCCGGCGGGCTCAGGCTATGCTCGCGGCCCCTTTGCGTGTCCCCATGCCCGGCATCCACATCACCGACATCGAAAGCGCCATCAACTGGTGGCGCGAACGTGCGCCTTCCCCCGACGGCATCAGCCTCAGCGCCGAGGTGCGCGCGCTGGCCGAGGTGTATGCGCTGATGGTGTACTACCGCGAGCCGCTGGCCGACGAGCGCAGCATGCCCCGCGCCGCGCACGCCGCCTGGCTGGCCTGGTATGCCAGCACGCCCGACGCACCCTGCATCGCGATCTGCTCCACCGCGCAGGGCGACGCCATCTGCAAGGGCTGCGGCCGCAGCGAGCACGAGGTGCAGCACTGGCCGCAGATGAGCCCGGCCGACAAGCGCCTGGTGTGGCGACGCATCACCGCCGAGGGCACGGCCTGGCGCTTCAACCGCTATGCCGAGCGCGCATTGGCGGGCGCCGCGCCGGCCGCCCCCGCCGAGGCACAGGCGGCACCGCCGCCGGCCAACGCATGAGCGCGCCAGCCACCGGCCTGGCCGCCAGCGTGCGGCGCATCGTGCCGCTGGCCTGGCCGCTGTTCATCGGCCAGCTGGCGGTGCTGGGCTTCGCCACCGTCGACACGGTGCTGGTGGCGCGCCATTCGGCCACCGATCTGGCGGCGCTGGCGGTGGGCGGCTCGGCCTACATCACGGTGTTCATCGGCCTGATGGGCGCGGTGCTGGCCATCGGGCCCATCGTCGGCCAGCTGTTCGGCGCGCAGCGCCTGCAGGAGGCCGGCCACCAGGTGTGGCAGGCCGGCTGGCTGGCACTGGCACTGGCGCTGCTGGGCAGCACGCTGCTGGTCTTTCCCGAACCCTTTCTGGCGCTGGCGCAGGCCTCGCCGGCGGTGGCCGACAAGGTGCGCGGCTACCTGCTGGCGCTGGCCGTGGCGCTTCCGGCGGCGCTGCTGTTCACGGTGTACCGCGGCTTCAACAACGCGGTGTCGCGGCCCAAGGCGGTGATGGTGCTGCAACTGGGCGGCCTGGCGCTGAAGCTGCCGCTGTCGTGGCTGCTGGTCACCGGCTCGCCCGTGCTCGGCCTGCCGGCCCTCGGCGTGGTGGGCTGCGGCATCGCCACCGCCGTGGTGATGTGGGCGCAGTGGCTGGTGGCCCTGGCGGTGATGCGGCGCGACCCGTTCTACCAGCGCTTCAACCTGTCCCAGGCCGGCCACCGCGCGCCGCACGCGCCGTCGCTGCGCGCGCTGCTGAAGCTGGGCGTGCCGATGGGCCTGACCATCCTGATCGAGGTGACCGGCTTCTCGTTCATGGCCATCTTCATCTCGCGCCTGGGCGAAACCGCGGTGGCCGGCCACCAGATCGCGGCCAACCTGGTGTCCATCCTGTTCATGATGCCGCTGGGCCTGTCCAACGCCACCAGCACCCTGGTGGCCCAGCGCATCGGCGCCGGTGACCTGCTCGACGCGCGCCGGCTGGGCTGGCATGGCCTGCAGCTGACGCTGGGCGTGGCCGTGGTGATGGGCGTTGCGGTGTTTGCCACCCGCGAGGGCGTGGTGCGGCTGTACTCGGGCGATGCTGCCGTGGTGGCCGCGGCGCTGCCGCTGCTGGCCTGGGTGGCGCTGTTCCATGCCGCCGATGCGGTGCAGACGCTGGTGGCCTTTGTGCTGCGCGCCTGGCGCATCGCCACGCTGCCGATGGTGATCTACGTGCTGGCGCTGTGGGGCGTGGGCCTGGGCGGTGGCTACTGGCTGGCCTTTGGCGGCGACGCCGCCACGCCCGCGGCCTGGCACGGTGCGCGCGGCTTCTGGATCGCCTCGACCACCGGACTGACCACTGCCGCGCTGGCCCTCACCGGCCTGATGGTCTGGGTGATGGCGCGGCAGCGTCCGCCGCTCGGCCCGGCGACGGCGTCAGCGTGACGGCAGGCTGAGCACGAAGCGGCTGCCGCCGCCCTCGCGCGCCTCGCAGCGCACGCTGCCGCCGTGGCGCAGCGCGATCTGGCGCACCAGGCTCAGGCCCAGGCCCACGCCGCCGGCCTGCTCGGCATGGCCGGGCAGGCGGAAGAAGGGCTCGAAGATGCGCTCGCGGAAATCCTCCGGCACCCCCGGCCCGCGGTCGCTGACGCTGAGCGCCAGCCCGCCGCCGGCCAGCGGCGCCAGGCGCACCAGCAGGTCGTCGCCACCATAGCGGTGGGCGTTCTCGAGCAGGTTGCGCAGCGCGCGGCGCAGCAGGCGCTCGCTGCCTGGCTGCACGCAAAACCGCGTGTCGCCGGCCGCCGCGGCCGGCGCATCGCGGTCGTCGGCACCCGTGGCACCAGCGGCGCCCGTGGCACTGGTGGCATCGTCGGCACCCGCGGCACCGGCAGCGGCATCGGCACCATCGGCCGCCGCGTCGCCCACGGCCACCGCGGCGCCCACGCGGGCGGCCTCCTCCACCGCGATGCCCAGCAGATCCACCTGCTCGTCGCGCTCCAGCGCGCCGGCGGCATCCAGCCGGCTGGCCAGCAGCACCTCTTCCACCAGCGCGTCGAGCTCGCGGATGTTGGTGTCGATCTCGCGCGACAGCGCGGCACGCTGCGCCTCGGGGGAGGTGTCATTCAGGCTGCCCAGCATGGACACGGCCATCTTCAGCCGCGCCAGCGGCGAGCGCAGCTCGTGGCTGGCATTGGCCAGCAGGCTCTTGTGCGAATTGACCAGGGTCTCGATGCGCGCCGCCGTCTGGTTGAAGCTGGCGGCCACCGCGGCCACCTCGTCACGGCCGCTGGCATCCACGCGCTGGCCCAGCTTGCCGTCGCCAAAGGCCTCGACGCCGTGCTTGAGCGCCTCGAGCCGGCGCGTGAGCCGGCGCACCACCGGGTAGGCGCCGGCGGCCACGGCCACGAACAGCACTGCCACCAGCACCAGCGGCCCCACCCCGCGTGGCAGGCCCGACAGCAGGCGGTCGTTGGCGCGGGCCAGGCCCTCGCCGACACGGAACTCGGGCGGCGGGCCATCCGGACCGCCAGGGCCCGGCCCGGCCGGCCCGGCCGGCCGCGTGGGCCACATCAGCATGGCCGCGGGCGGCGGTGCGCCCGGCGCGCGGCGCAAGGCGCGGCGCGCCAGCAGCAGGGTGCGGCCGTCGTCGAGGTGCACCGAGGCCACGGCCATCGGTCCGCCCTCGTCGGCTCGGCGCTGGAAACTGTCGGACACGGCGATGCGCCGGCCCCCGGCGTCGTCCAGCGCCATCGGCACGCGCAGGCGCTGCGACCATTCGCGCAGCGCCTCGGCCTGCAACTCGGCCGGCGCGTCGGCACCGGGCAGCGAGCGCTGCACCAGTTCGGCCCAGGCAGCCAGGCGGTCGTTGGCCACCTGCTCAAAGCGGCTGCGCTCGTCCTCGATGTGGCGTTGCCACATCCAGCCCGACACCAGCGCGAACAGCGCCAGCGCCGCCACCACGGTGAGCCAGATGCGCAGGTAGAGCGATTTCATGTCGACGCGTCAGCCGCCCAGGGCCTCAGCCTTCATGGTCCTGCTTCTTGGCAAACACATAGCCCACGCCGCGCACGGTGAGCACGCGCTTGGGGTTCTTGGCGTCTTCCTCGATGCAGGCGCGGATGCGCGAGACATGCACATCGATGCTGCGGTCGAAGGCGTCGATCGGGTGGCCCTTGAGCGAATCCATGATCTGGTCGCGGCTGAGCACGCGGCCGGCGCTCTTGGCCAGCACCACCAGCAGGTCGAACTGGTGGCTGGTGAGGTCGCAGGGCGCGCCGGCCAACCGCGCCTCGCGCGCGCCCAGGTCGATCTCCAGCTTGCCGAACTGCAGCAGTTCGTCGGACACCGGCTCGGGCTGGGCGCGGCGCAGCAAGGCCTTCACGCGAGCCAGCAACTCGCGCGCCTCGAAGGGCTTGGGC
>CAYPDO010000163.1:0-8429 GCA_964409495.1 uncultured Bordetella sp. | reverse complement strand
TCGCCGATGCCTTCGGCGATGGTGTGCGCGTCGACGTCATCTTCTATGGCGCGCAGCTCTTCGATCAGCCGTGCGCTGTCGGACAGGATTGGCAACTCGCGGCCGTCCAGTGCGCGTACCCATCCGGCCAGGTCGGCCGGCGCGCGGGTCATGAAGGGCTCTGCGTTCGCAGCCGTTGAAGTAGGCTCCATCGGCGGTCTCCACCAAGAGGTACCAGGCAGATATCGGCCGTGCCGTCACTGCCCTTGAGTGCCGTGGGCGCCACGGCGCACCCGGTGCAACCGGCCGCCAGTGGCGACCGATGCACCTTGTGACCTGGGCCGGCTGCCGACCTGGCGGGCCTGCCGGCGGGCGTGAAGAACCGCGCCGCCGCCAGGCTTGCCGAGAAGCTGGCGCGCGCGGCGTGCCGCGCGCAGTGCCGGGCGGCTGGGCTCAAAGCCGTCGCACGCCGGGCAGATAGCCCACCAGTTCTCCGTCGGCATACAACGCGCCCTCCGGTGCGCAGGCGTCGGCGTAGAACTCGATCGCTGGCGCGCGGCGTGCACGGGCCAGGTGGGTGGCTTCAAGCCGTCGGGCCAGACGGGCCAGCAGGCGGCTGGCATGGCGAAGGGCCGATGCGGCGGCGGGGCGCAGGGCATGGTCGCGGGGCGCGGCCAGGGGGCCGTGGAAGCCCAGGAGGCTGTCAGGCATGTCGTTCTCCGGGAGGGTGGTGCCGGCTGCCGCCGGCCTGCACCCTCGGCAGGTTCAGGGCGAAGGGGGGTGTTCGTGCCGCAACTCGCGGCGCAGGGCCTCGCGGCCCTGCTGGCGCTGGCCGCCGGCGCTGCGGCGGTGTGCGCCAGCCAGGCGACGGTGGGCGGCGGCCACAAGCGGGTTGCGCGGCTTCGAAGAGGCAAAGGTGACAGTCATCGGAAATCTCCTCGGCGCGTTGATGTGCGCCAGAAAACAAAACGGCCCGGAGTGCAGCGTGCGCTCCGGGCCGGGTGGGATGAGGGGAACTCGATGGGCGAGTTCTCTCAACCTGCCGCGGCGCCGGGCGGCGCAGCTGCGAAATGGGACACCGGAACGCATGCGCACGCCTGGCCATTGCGCGCCGTCAGGCCACCGATGCACAGCTTCACCAGGCGCGAGCGCCGGGAGGCCGGGTGGTGGTGCTTGGAGCGGAGCATGGACAGAGGGGCGCTGGGTGAAGGGTTGAACCAAGGGTGTCGCAATGCGGGCCGCCTGGTGGATGTCCGGCAGGGCCGGTGGCGGGGATTGCTTGCCGCGATGATAAACAATTGTTTATCAAAGGCAAGGCCTGCGAACTAGGGATCGGGTCATCACGGATGGGTCGGGCCGGGTGCAGCGCGCCGGAACGGCGCAGGGTTCGGTGCTTTCAGGCGGTGCCCGAAAGCACCTGGACGGTCAGGGCTCAGCGCTTGCGCGGCAGCGGCGCCACACCAGCCTGGGTGCGCTGCCACAGGGCCAGATCGTCGTCGGCCGCCGGTGCAGCGCTCGCGGCGCCTGGCCGGATGCCGGGCGCCGTGCCCTTGGCGCTGGAGCCGGTACCGGTGCGGGGCATGACCTGGGTCGCTGCCTGTGCGGCCGCAGCGTTCTCGCCGGGCGAGAGCACCTCGCCCAGCAGGTCGAGCAGACGGGCGCGGGCGCGCTGGGGATGACGGCGGTAATAGGTGAGCACGAGGCCGACGATGAAACGCTCGTCGTCGTCCAGGGCCTGGCTGCTGGGCACGTCTTCCGCGCGCGGCGGGGCGGCGGCTGCCGCCGTCTGGCCGGGCGGGGCGGTCTTGTGCGCGGCGACGCTGCCGCTGCGGCCAGGGTCCGTGGCCGCCGCGCCGTGCGGCTGGTCCATCCAGCCCGCAGGCTTGCGGCACAGCTGCTCGAACTGCCGCGCCAGCCGCTCGCCGATCTGGCGCGAGCGGGCCTTGATCTGGCTCCAGTAGCTGGGCTGGATCTGCAGGCGCTCGGCGAAGCGGCGTTCCAGCCCACGCAAGGTGGCAGCGTCGGCCGAGCGCACGTTGGCGTGCACGAATTCGTCGAACAGGCGCAGCGCGTTGTCATGGCGGACGCGCGCCAGATCGAGGGGTTCGGACATGCGCGGATGATAAAGCTCCGATGCCCTGTGGCAGGGCGCGGCCGCTTCAGCCCTTGAGATGCGCCATGACACGCGCATGCCGCCGGCCGTGGCTCAGGCGCCCACGTCCTGTGCCGCCGGGGCGCGCTTGCGGCCATGCCACATGGCGGCCACCAGCTTTTCATGGTGCTGCCGGCCGGTGAACGCCACGCCCGCCACATGCAGGGCCACCAGGCCCACCAGCAGCCAGGCCAGTGCCTGGTGCAGCCTGTGCAGCCAGCCGTAGCCCCACAGCCAGTCGGTGGTGTAGAGGATGCCTGTGGTCACCGTGGCGGCGGCGCAGCCCAGCAGGGCCAGCACCATCCAGCCGCCCAGCGGGTTGTGGCCCAGGTGGCGGGCGGCCGTGCCGGCCCGCACGGCGCGCGCATAGGCCCAGGTGGTCCGCGGCCCGCGCACGAAGGCGCTGAACCGCGCAGTCGGGCTGCCGAAGCGGCCCCAGGCCAGGCGCAGCAGGATCACCACGCCCACGGCGTAGCCCAGCCACTTGTGGCTGTCATGCCACCACTGGCCGGTGGCCCACGTGGCCAGGGTGCTGGTGGCCAGCGCGATGTGCAGGGCCCGCACCGGGCGGTCCCAGACCCGCACGGTCGCCGGGGCGGCGCCGCGGCTCATTTCGGCTCGACGCGCTCGAAGGTCTTGGGATGGAAGAAGGCCTCGATGCGCTTGCCCTGCGGATCCTTGGCATAGACCTCGTAGCAGCTGTCGGTGGCCACCATGCGGCGCACCACCCAGCCTTCTGCGCTGAGCTTGCGTTCCAGTTCGGCATGCGGGCGCCATTCGGCCTTGGGCACCGGGGCGCACTTGACGTCGCCGTGGGCCTGGACCGCGAGCGGTGCGCCCAGGCAGGCCAGGACAAGCGCAAGGCTGGCGCGGGTGAAGGGGCGTGTACGGGGGAGGGGGGTGGTCATCGGGATGGCTCCTGGGAGGGCGGGCAATCGGCCGTGCGGCGCGGGATGCACATCGGCTCAGGCCTGGGCCCAGCGCCGCAGCAGGTTGTGATAGACGCTGGTGAGCTTGAGCAGGCGGTCGTCATCGGCGGGCAGGCCGGGCGTGAGGCCCTGGATGGCCTGGTCCAGGTCCCACAGCAGGCTGCGCGCGGCCTCGTCGGCCACCATGCTCTCGATCCAGAAGAACGACGCCAGGCGCGCGCCACGCGTGACCGGCGTCACGCGGTGCAGGCTGGTGGACGGGTAGAGCACCATGTCGCCCGCCGCCAGCTTGACCACCTGGGCGCCGAAGGGCGTCTCGATCTCGAGCTCGCCGCCCTCGTACTCGGCCGGTTCGGCCAGGAACAAGGTGGCCGACAGGTCGGTGCGCAGCTGCTGCGTGCTGCCGGGGATGGCCATCACCGCGCTGTCCACATGCACGCCGTAGGTGCCGGCGTCGGCATAGCGGTTGAACTTGGGCGGGTAGATGCGCCGCGGCAGCGCCGCCGAGATGAAGCGCGGGTGCCGCCCCAGCGTGCGCAGGATGTGCTGGCCCAGGCGCTGCGCCAGCGGGTCGTCGTCGGCCAGTTGCTGGTTGCGCTTGACGCTGCGCGCCAGCGTGCCGGCGGTGGCGCCGCCATCCTGCCAGCGGGCATCGGCCAGCGTCTGGCGAAACTCGGCCACCGTGACGGCATCGAGCACGGATTCCAGGATGATCAGCATGGCTGTCCTTGGCTTGCGGAATTGAAGCCTGGCGCCGGCACCAGGCAGTGCGGGCCGATGTCGGCCAGCGTGGCGCAGCCGGCCAAGGCCATGGTCAGCTCGAGCTCCTCGCGCAGCAGCTTGAGCAGGTGGGCCACGCCCAGCGCGCCGGCCACGGCCAGCGCATGGGCCTGCAGGCGGCCGACCATCACCGCGTCGGCGCCCAGGGCCAGGGCCTTGAAGGCATCGTCGCCGCTGCGGATGCCGCCATCGAACAGCAGCGGCAGCGCGCGACCGACGGCCGCGCGCACGGCGGGCAGGCAGTCCAGGCTGGCCGGGGCGCCGTCCAGGCTGCGCCCGCCGTGGTTGGACACCACCAGGCCGGCCACGCCGCATGCGGCCAGTACACGCGCATCGTCGGGGTGCAGCACGCCCTTGATCCACAACGGCAGGCGGGTGTTGGCGAGCAGCCAGTCCAGGTCTTCCGGGCGCGGCGCGGCCTGCATCGTGCCTTGGAAGATGCGGCTGCCGCCCGGCTCAGCGGCCGGCAGCGCCGTTGCCGTGTCGGCATAGGGCCGCAGGTTGGTGGCCGGGCCCGACGGCGCGCAGTAGCCGGCGCGCAGCGCGCGGTGGCTGGGCATGCGCACCGGTGTGTCCAGCGTGAGCACCAGCGCGGCATAACCGGCGGCCTCGGCGCGGCGCAGCAGATCCAGCGTGGCGGCGCGCTGCGGCTGCAGGTAGAGCTGGAACCAGCGCACCGTGCCGGGGGCCGCTGCGGCCACGTCTTCCAGCGTGTGGCTGGACATGGTGCTCAGCACCATGGCGGTGTCGGTGGCCGCGGCGGCCTGGGCCACCGCGCGCTCGCCGGCCGGGTGCACGTCACCCAGCCGGGCCACCGCCGCCAGCAGCAGCGGATGCGCCAGCGCCTGCCCGGCCAGCGTGCGCCGGGTGTGGCCCTGGCGCAGGTCGCGCAGCAGGCGCGGCAGGATCTGCCAGCGGTTGAACGCCGCCAGGTTGGCCGCCGCCGTGCGGTCGCGCCCGCTGCCGCCGTCGATGTGGGCCAGCAGCGGCGCCGCGATGAACTGCGGCGCCAGCTGCGCATAGTCGGCCGCCGCGCACAGGCCGGCGGGCAGCCGGTCGAGTGGCGGGCGCGGGGCGGCCGGGGTGGGCGGCGTGTCGGTCATGGGCGGCGGGCATCGGGCTGGCCGGGGCTCAGAACTTGTAGTCCACTGTCAGGCGCAGCGCGCGGCCGTCACCCTTGTAGAGGAACGAGCCCGAGCGGTAGGCCGCGAGGTAGTAGTCCTTGTCGGTGACGTTGAGCAGGTTCACGCGGGCCTCCAGCGCGCGGTTGAGGCGGACGCTGGCAAACAGGTCGAGCGTGGTGTAGTCGGGCACCGGCTGGCTGCACTGGCCGTTGGTGTGGCCGGCGGCGGTGTCGGGCTGGCCGGCACAGCGTGCGCTTTCGTACTTCAGCGTGCCGCCGAAGGCCATGGTGTCGGTGGCCTGGTACTTCAGCTGCGCGCTGGCCGAGTGGTCGGCAAAGTTGCTCAGCGGCAGGCCCACATTGGCCGGTGTGGCCGAGGCCAGCACCTTGCTCTTCATCGTGGTCAGCCCCAGCTGGCCGCTGAGCTTGTCGGTCAGCGCGCCCACCAGGCTCAGCTCGATGCCGTAGACGCGGTTCTTGCCGCTGTTGGCCGTGCCCGAGGCGGTGTACCCGCTGCCTTCCATCACGCCACGCTTGGTGGTGTGGAAGGCCGCGGCGGTGGCCAGCAGCTTGCCGTCGAACAGGTCCCACTTGGCGCCCAGTTCGAGGTTGACCGACTTCTCGGGCTCGGCGTTGATCGAGCCGTTGCTCGGGTCGATGATCAGGCCGCCGTAACCGCTGTTGGTGCCCACGTCGGATTCGCCGCCGTTGATGTCGGCGGCGCTGGCCACGCTGCCGTAGACGATCAGCCCCGGCCTGAGCTTGTAGGTCAGGCCCAGGTGGCCGTTGAACAGCGTGTCGTTGTAGGCGTAGTCGGTGGTGGCCAGCGTGGTGATGTTGCGCGTGGTGAAGTCGAAGTCGAAACGGTCGACGCGCAGGCCGGCAAAGGCCGTCCACTTGTCGGTGAGGTCCACCGTGTCCATGGCCGACAGCGCCAGCGTCTTGACCTGCCAGTCCGAGGCCCAGATGTTCTGCCCGTAGCTGCGGCCCATCAGCGTGTTCAGGCCGCCGACCACGGCGCCGCTGGCGTCGTAGATGCAGTAGGCATTGTTGGCGCTGGCCGTGCCGTTGGTGCGGCAGTTGAAGGCCCCGGTGTTGGTGATGGCCCAGCTGCCGCGCACCACCTTGTGGTCGCTCAGTTCGGCGCCCAGGATCAGCTCGTTCTTCAGGCCGAACAGCTGGTTGTTCCACTGCAGGCTGGTCTGGTGCGCGAAGTAGCTCACGTCCTGCCAGGCGTTGTGCGTGCTCAGCGAGGCCGTGGTGTAGGCGCCACCGGTGGTGCCCGCGGCGCCGCTGTAGCCGGTGGTGCTGCGCGCGCCGGTCACGATGTAGCCGTTGCCGGTGGTGCCCAGGCGCGTCAGGCTGGTGATCAGGCGCTGCTCGTCCAAGCGCCACTTCACGCGGGCGGTGAGCGTGTCGACCTTGGAGTCGAGGAAGTCCTGGTCCTGCACATAGGCCGGCGGCACCGGCTTGGCCGGGCCGCGGTTGGGCACGGTGCCTACCAGATAGCTGCCCAGGTCGAGCTTGTCGTGGGCGCGCAGGCCGTAGTAGTCCAGCGTCAGCTCGCGGTCCTTGGAGAACTCGTACAGCGCCGACAGCGCCAGGCCCTGGCGGCGGCGGTCAGAGGGTGATCGGCCGGGCACGTCCTCCTGGCCGTGCAGCGCGTTGATGCGCACCGCCATCTGGTCGCTGACGATGTGGTTCAGGTCCAGCGTGCCGCGCAGGTGGCCGCCCGAGCCCACGCTGGCCGACAGACGCTTGAAGTCGTAGTCCAGCGTGGCCTGCTTGGTGATGGCATTCACCGCGCCGCCCACCGTGCCGCGGCCGGCGAAGCTGGAGTTGGGGCCCTTGGAGATCTCGATCTGCTCCACCGCGAAGCTTTCGCGCGTGGTCATGCCGGGGTCGCGCAGGCCGTCGACGAACACGTCGCTGCGGGCCTCCTGGCCGCGGATGATGTAGCGGTCGCCGAAGGCATTGCCGTTCTCGCCGGTGCCCAGGGTGATGCCGGGCTGCGCGTCGAGCAGGCTGCGCAGGTCGGACACGCCCGATTCGTCAATGGCCGCCTTGGTGATCACCGTGATGGTCTGTGGCGTCTCGGCCAGCGGGCGGGTGTGGCGCGCATCGCCCGAGGTGCGCGCCTTGTAGGGCACGCCGGTCTGGGCATTGGGGTTGGGATCGATGACCTGGGCGCGCGCCTTCACCTCGGGCAGCTGGGTCTCCTCCTTCTTGGCCGTGGTGGCGGGGGCCGCGGCGGTCTGGGCGCCGGCGGCCAGCGGCGCCAGCATCGCGGCGCTCAGGCCCAGGGCCAGGCCATTGCGCAGCGCCGGATGGCCGGACTGGGGTGCCGGGGCGCGCAGGCTGGTCGGTCGGCGGATGCCAGCATCACGGGTGGGCTTGCTCATGTCGGGTACTTCCTCGATCGGTGGGGGTTCTGTGGAAAACATGGGCCTGGCGGATGGCTTGGCACACCGGCGGCCAGCCTGCCGGCTGGGGAGCCGGCCGACCCGGACCGGTCGGACAAAGGGAAAGCGTTGAGAACGACGCGGCGGCGGCTTCAGGGATCGAGTTCGAAGCTCACCGGCACCAGGGCCCAGCCCGACTGGGCCTGGCCGTTCTCGGTGTACGGACGGAAGCGCGCCTTGCGCACCGCGGCCAGCGCGGCCTCGTCGAGGCGGGCGAAGCCCGAGCTGTGCTCGACGCTCAGGCGCTCGGGCAGGCCGGCCTCGGTGATCAGCACGCGCACGATCACGCGGCCGGACTCGTTGAGGCGGCGCGAGGCGCGCGGCACTTCCGGCATCGGCGGCACCAGGTACTGCACCGCGGCCGAGGGCAGCATGCGCGGCCCGGCCGCCCCTGGCGGCGGGACCGGGCTGGGCAGCGCAGCGGGCGCTGCGGCCGGCGCGGGCGTGGTGGGTGCCGGGGCCGGGGCTGGCGCCGGCTCGGCCTGCACCACCACCGGCTGGGGCGGTGGCGCCGGGGCGGCCGCCGGCACCACCACCGGCGGGGGCGGCAGCAGCGGCGCCAGCTCGGGCCGCGCCGGCTTGGGCGGCGCCGGCAGCGGCGGCGCTGCGGCGGGCGTGGGCTGCGGCGTGCTGATCAGGCTGACCATCACCGGCGCCACCTCGCGCAGCGTGTCACGCACCGGGCCCAGCTGCATCAGGCCCCACACGGCCACGCCGTGCAGTGCCAGCACCAGCGCGCCCAGGTGGCGCTGGGCGCCGCCGCGGTAGGGCGCCGCGCCCAGGGGCAGCGGCCCGGCCAGCGCCGGCAGGGGCAAGGCCGCCGACCGCTGCGCGCCGTCAGTGCCTGCCCGCCGCAGCGGCGCAGGGCGGCCCGCGGCCAGCAACGGGCCGGGCGGCAGGGGCAGGGCGGGGCTGTTCATGAGGGCGTGCATGTCAGGATTGACGACGCCCTCATGCTATTGCAAATGCGAGTGATTCGCAATAAGCATATTGGTGTTGCAGCA
>CAYPDO010000162.1:0-8479 GCA_964409495.1 uncultured Bordetella sp. | reverse complement strand
GCCCAGGCGCTCAGCACCGACGCCGGGCCCCCGCCACTGTGAGTTGGGGCACCCGCCGGGCGGGTTGCGGGCCTGCTTGGGAGCGGCCCGGCGCCGGCCCGCTGAGTGGGGCACCCGGCCCCTATGATGGCCGCCATGCCCCCGCCCGCTGCCCTGCCCCGCTTCGAGCCGCTGCGCGCGGCGCGGCGCTGGCTGACCGCCTGGTGGCAGATCGTGCACCTGGGCGCGCTGGTGGGGGCGCTGCTGCTCAGCCCCGCCACCTACACACCTGCGCGCCGGCCTCTGCTGGCCCGCCAGGTGGCGCTGGCGGCGCTGCCGCTGCTGGGCTGGTTCGGCCTGGTGTCCACGCTGCTCAGCCTGGTGATCGCGCGCATCGTGCTGGTCACCGCCGCCAGCTACGGCCTGAGCCAATATGCCCTGGGCATGGTGGTGCGGGTGCTGGTGCTGGAGCTGATCCCGCTGGTGGCGGCCCTGTTCGTGGCGGTGCGGGTCACCGTGCCGGCGGCGGCGCAGCTGGCCACGATGCGCCAGTCGGGCGCGCTGGAGGCCCTGCGCCGGCGCGGCGGCGATGTGCTGCGCGACGAGATCGCGCCGCGCGCCGCGGCGGCGCTGTTTTGCATGCTGCTGCTGGCCGCACTCAGCAGCGTCATCACGCTGGTGCTGGCCTACCTGCTGGCGCATGGCTTCACGCCCTGGGGGCTGGCGCGCTTCACGCGCCAGGTGGGCCAGGTGTTCACGCCGGCGGTGTCGTTGATCTTCCTGCTCAAGACCCTGGGCTTCGGCGCCGCGGTGGCCATCATCCCGCTGGGCTCGGGCCTGCATGACCGCACGGGCCACGCCAGCCCATTGCCGCTGGAGCTGCAGGGCCTGGTGCGGCTGTTTGCCGCCATCCTGCTGATCGAGGTGCTCTCGCTGATGGGCAACTACGCCTGAGCCGCCCGCCACCGATGACCACACCCTCCCCCGCCCCGGCCGAGCCCGCGGCGCCCAGCGTGCCCGCGGCCACCCCGCCCGACAACGCTGTGCTGGAGCGCCGCGCCACCGGCCTGCTGCTGCTGCTGGTGGCGCTGCTGGCGGCCTCGGCCCTGTACCTGATGTATGCACGCGGCGCCTTCGAGCCCACGCAGTGTCTGGTGCTGCTGGCCGACGATTCCGAAGGCGTCACGGTGGGCATGGACCTCACCTTCTCGGGCTTTCCGATCGGCCGCGTGCGGCGCATCGAGCTGTCGCCCGACGGCAATGTGCGCATCCTCGTCGACGTGCCGCGCAGCGAGGCGCACTGGCTGCGCGCCAGCAGCGTGTTCACGCTGTCGCGCGGCCTGGTGGGCGGCACCGCGCTGCGCGCGTTCAGCGGCATCCTCACCGACCCGCAGCTGCCCGATGGTGCCGAGCGCCGCGTGCTGGCCGGCGATGCCAGCGCCGAGATCCCCAAGCTGGTGGCTGCGCTGCGCGACCTGGTGGCCAATGTCACCGCGCTGACCGACCGGAACGCCGCGCTGGCCGGCACGCTGGCCAATGTGGCCACGCTGACCGGCCGGCTGAACGAACCGCGCGGCGCACTGGGCGTGCTGATGGGCAACCCGGCCGATGCCGACAAGGTGATCACCGCGCTGAACCGCAGCAATGCGCTGCTGGCACGCATCGACGGCCTGGCCGGGCGCATGGACGGCCTGGCGGCCAGGGCCGACAGCCTGGTGGGCCATGCCGATGTCCAGGTGTTCGGCCCGCAGGGCCTGGCCAGCGAGACCCAGGCCACGGTGGCCCAGCTGCGCGGCCTGCTCACCGATGCCCGCGGCACGCTGCAAGGCGTGGACAAGCTGCTCGCCGAGGCCCAGGGCGTGGCCGCCAACACCCGCACCGCCACTGCCGACCTGGGCCCGCTGCGCGCCGAGGTGGAGGCCAGCCTGCGCAAGATGCAGAGCCTGGTCAACGAGCTGAACCGGCGCTGGCCGCTGGCGCGCGACACCGAGTTGAAGCTGCCATGAGCCGCGCCCTCCACTGCACATGGACGCTGGCCCTGCTGGCCGCCTGCGCCGGCACGCCACCGCCCGACTGGCAGATGAACGCGCACGACAGCCTGCAGCGCGCGGTGGACGCCCGGCTCTCGGGCCACGCCCGCGTGGCCGAGGCCGAGACGGGTGTGGTGCGTCGCGAGATCGCCCGCACCGGCCAGCCCGGGCTGCTGGCACGCGCCGAGCTGATGCTGTGCGCGGCCGACGTGGCTGAGCTGCAGTTCGCCCCCTGCGCGGCCTTCGCGCCGCTGCAGGCCGACGCGGCCGCGCCCGAGCGCGCCTATGCCGCCTACCTGGCGGGCCCGGTGGATGCCGCCCAGCGCGCGCTGCTGCCCGCCGCACAGCAGGCCCTGGCCGGCGCCGCGGTGGTGGACGCCGCGCGGCTGAACGCCATCGCCGACCCGCTGGCGCGCCTGCTGGGCGCCGCCATCGCGCTGCGCGAGCAACGCCTGGCGCCCGAGGCCATCACGCTGGCCATCGCCACCGCCTCGGCCCAGGGCTGGCGCCGCCCGCTGCTGGCCTGGCTGCAGCTGGCGCAGCAGCGCGCGCTGCAGGCCGGCGATGGCGAGCAGGCGGCGCGGCTGCAGCGGCGCATCGATCTGGTGCTGGGCGGGGCCAGCGCGCGCTGAAGCCGCCGCAGGACGCGCCAGCGGCCGTGCCGCTCAGGCGCCGGGCAGGGCCTGCAGCGCGCCCGTGACATCGCCCTGCGCAAACGCCAGCCCCGCCACCTGGGCCACCGCCAGCGCATCGCCGGCCAGCTGCGCGCCCTCGTCCAGCGCCTGCTGCCAGGCCTGGGGCGACAGCTGCGTGCGGCACTGGCGTGCCTGCTCGGCGGCGCGGGCCTCGGTGGCCGGGCGCTGGCGGCCATGCGCGGCATACAGCGCATCGGCCAGGCCCAGCAGGCGGGCGGCGCAGTGCGGGCGTTTTTCCAGCTGGCACAGGTGGGCCAAGTGGTCCAGCCAGTCGGGCTGCAGGCCGAAGCGTTCGGCCAGCGGCCAGCCGCGCCGCGCCATCGCGCGGGCCTGCACGGCATCGCCGCGCGCCAGCCACACGGCGCACAGGTTGCGCCAGGCATGAAACTGGGTGAGCGGGCTGCTTCGGCCCTGCAGCCGGCGCTCCAGCTCGCGGCCGGTGTGCAGGGCCTGGTCCAGCTGGCCCAGCGACAGCTCCACATCCACCAGGTTCACCAGCGCGCGGGTGTCGGGGCAGCCGGCCAGTGCCAGCAGGCCGATGCGCTGGCGCAGCCAGTGCGCGGCGGGCTCGACCTGGCCGGCGCCATAGTGCGCAAAGGTCTCGGCATTGGCGCGCACGGCGCGCAGGATGGGCGGCCAGTCGCGGTCGTCGATGCCGCGCAGGCGCGCCAGGGCCTGCGCGCGTTCGGCGTCGCCGAGCGCCTGGCCCGGCGGGCTGCACACCAGGTAGCCCAGCGCGCGGTACAGCGCGCGGGCATCGCCCAGGCGGTCGGCCAGCGCCGCGGCCTCGCGCACATGGCCGGCGCCCAGATCGGGCCGCGTGCGGCCATGGGCCAGTGCGGCGGCCAGCAGCCAGCGCAGGCGCAGCGGCGCCGGGCAGGTGGGCGCGGCGGCCGCGGCCTGGGTGGCCTCGATCACCTGGCGGGCACCGCCCACCGCGGCTTCGTCAAGCTCGCGCGCCATGTCGGCGGCCAGCGCCACCGCGGTCTCGGGGTCATGGGCCTGGGCCCAGGCCCAGGCGGCGCGGCCGTTGTCCAGATCGGGCGCCAGGCTGCGCCGCAGCGCATCGATGCGCTGGGTGCCGGCAAAGTAGGCCTCGGCCGCCTGCTCGAAGCAGCGGCGCATGGCCAGGGCATGGCGGCGCTGACGGTCGGCAGCCTCGCCGGCGGCGGCCAGGCGCTCGCGCGCGAAGGCGCGCGGGGTTTCCAGCAGGCGGTAGCGCAGCGTGGCGGGCGCGCCATCGGCCTCGGGCGCGCTGGCGGCGGCCGGCAGGCCGGGGGCGGCCACGGTGGCCACCAGCGCGCGGTCTACCAGCTCGGCCAGGGCGTCGACCACGGCCCAGTCGTCCAGCGTGTCGTCGGCCACCACGGCCACTGCCTGGTCGAGCGTGAAGCTGCCGGCAAACACGCCCAGGCGCCGGAACACGCTGGCCGCCGCCGGGCCCAGCAGGCCGTGGCTCCAGTCGAGCGCGGCGGCCAGCGTCTGCTGGCGCGCCGGTGCGTCGCGCCGGCCGCGCGACAGCAGCCGGAAGCGCGCGTCCAGCGCCGCCACCACACGCGCCAGGCCCAGGGCCGGCACACACGCGGCGGCCAGCTCGATGGCCAGCGGCAGGCCGTCGAGGCGGCGGCACAGTTCCACCACCGCGGGCAGGCTGTGCGTGTCCAGGCGAAAGCGCCGGTCGGCCGCGCGCACCCGCTCGACCAGCAGGCGCACCGCGCCATGGGCCATGGCCGCGTCCAGTGCGCTGTCCTGGCTGGCCTGCGGCGCGTCGGCTGCCGGGCCGGCAGCGGGCGGCGTGGCGGCGGCCTCCCCCAGCACCTCGGGCGCGCCGGGCCAGGCCAGCGGGCCCAGCTGGAACACCTGTTCGCCGGCCAGCTTCAGCGGCGCCTGGCTGGTGACCACCAGGGCCAGGCCCGGTGCGCCCTGGTGCAGCAGGCTGGCCAGTGCCGCCACCTCGGCCAGCAGGTGTTCGGCGTTGTCCAGCACCAGCAGCAGGCGCAACGGCGCCAGCGCCCGCAGCAGCGCGGCATCGGCCTCGCCGCGGCCATCCAGCTGCAGGCCGGCCGCCTGGGCCACGGCCGGGGCCAGCGCGGCGCCCGGGCCCAGCGCTGCCAGGTCTACCCAGGCCGCGCCATCGGGCAGCCCGGCGCCGGCACGCGCCATCAGGTGCCGGGCCAGGCTGGACTTGCCGATGCCGCCGGCGCCGGTGATGCTCAGCAGCGCACCGGGCCCGGCCAGGCGCAGGGCCTCGGCCAGATCGGCGTCGCGGCCGTACAGCGGTGCAGGCGCATCGGCCGGCGCGGCAGGCTCGGCATGCGCATCGGCCGGCGCGGCTGCGGCAAGGCTGTCTGGACCGGCCGCCGGGATGGCGCGCTGGGTGGCCAGCGGGTGGGCCACCGAGGGGCGTGCCACAGGGGCCGCGTCGGCCGCCAGCGTGAAGCGGTAGCCGCGGCCGGGCAGGTTGCAGATGGCACGCGGGCCCAGCAGCCGGCGCAGCGCGGCCACATGCACGTAGAGATTGGCCTCCTCCACCACGCGGCCGGGCCATACCAGCTCGATCAGCTCGGCCTTGCCCACCACGCGCTCGCGGCGCTCGGCCAGGGCCAGCAGCAGATCAAAGGCCCGCGAGCCGAGCGCCAGCGGTTCACCGGCCAGCGTGGCCAGGCGCTGCTGCGGCTGCAGCGTCAGCGCACCGAAGCACAGGCAGGGCGCCGGATCAGGCGTGGCGGTGGACGACATGCAGGCAGGCGGGCGAACGGGCGGCGCGGCGTGCAGTGCGGTGCAGTGATGCCGGCGCACGCTGAAGACCGGATTTAGAACGATTCAGACCGCCTTCATTGTGGCGGCGGCACCAGCGGGAAACCATGACAAGCCTCATACCCCCCCCAACCACACCCCGGAGGAAGCTTGCGATGAACCACCCTGCCCGTCCCCTCGGCATGCGCCACGCCGCGCGCCGCGTCACGCGTTGCCCGATGGCCCGCGCCAGCGCGGCGCTGGCCACGCTGGGCCTGCTGCTGGCCGCCGCCGTGCCGCCCGCCCAGGCCGCCACCGGCACATACGACGTGCGCCACGACTACGCGTTCTACACCTCGAACTGGTTCAACCTGTGGGGCTGGGGTGCCGGGCCCGGCGGCTACAGCCGCTACACCAACTGGGCCTCGGTGAACGGCCTTGTCGATGTGGACAACGGCGCCGAGTGGGTGCCGGCCAACGGCAGCACCTGGCACCAGGCCGCCGTGAGCACCGGCACCGGCCAGGCCGTGGCCAACACCGCGGTGATCAACCACACCGCCTCCTTCGGCCTGCCCGGCTGGTGGGGCGGCTGGGCCGGCGTGAACTATGTGTGGGGCAGCACCCATGCCTGGGGCAGCACCTCGGCCCAGCCCAACACCAACACGCAGGCCAGCGCGGTGAGCAGCGTGGCGGTCGACTTCGGCCGTCAGCGGTGGGGCTATTCGGGCTGGTTCTACTGGCAGCCGCGGCTGAGCAGCAGCTCGTCGGGCAGCAGCGTGAGCACCGAGCGCTCGCGCCGCATGTTCGACCCGATCATCGTGCGCTTCGACGACATCGAACCCGATCCGCTGCCCGCGCCGCCCAAGCCGCCGGTGGAGGTGAAGCTGCTGGACGTGCTGTGGGAGCCCACCCTCAGCGACCCCGACGCCGGCTACACCTGGGACGCCACCACCGGCGAGCTGCGCCTGACCGCCCGCCAGCAGGCCAGCTTCACGCTGACGCTGGATGCGCGCTACGTGGCCGACCCCGGCACGCTGCAGGTCAGCTTCGACGATGCGGGCCAGGCGCAGGTCTCGGGCACCGGCCGTTTTGCCGGGCTGCAGGCCGACGTGGACACCGTGGGCCTCGCCAGCCTCACGCTGCCGGCGATCAGCTTCCAGTACACGCTGCCGGTGGACACCTACGAGCTCAGCCTGAGCGGCGGCGTCGGCCCCATCCCCGAGCCCGGCACCTGGTGGCTGATGGGCGCGGGCGGCGCGCTGCTGGCCGTCTTGCGCCGGCGCAAGCCCGCGCTGGCGAACCTGTTGCACGCTGGATGAGCGTCCACTCCGGCGCGCCCAACCTTTTCAGAGCCCCCCATGAGCCTGCACGCCATCCCCCATCCCCCGTCCAGTGAACGCCGGTGCGCGCCCGCGCGGCGCCTGCGGCGGCTCGGCACCGTCACACTGGCTGCCACGCTGTGCCTGCTGGCGCTGGCACCGGCCCGGGCCGCCCCGCCGCTGGCCGCGGCCCGGGTGACGCTGGGCGCCGCCAGCACCAGCATCGGCCTGCAATGGACCGGCCAGCGCTGGGTGACGCCCGGCCCGGTGGTGGTGAACGCGCCCGGCGCCAGCCTGGAGATCAACGGCCTGTGGCTGGACCCCGATCCCGGCGCCGGCTTCGACCTGGTGGCGCGCAACCTGTCTGGCGGCGACCTGCTGTTCAGCCTGGCGCTCGACACCGAGCTGGCGCCGGCGCTGCCGCAGGTGAACGCCAGCAGCAGCCTGTTCGTTCACTCGGCCTCGGATGGCGCGGCCCACGGCCTGGGCGGCGCGCCCGGCGTGTCGCTGAGCCCCAGCGGCAGCCATCTGCTGCTGTCGGGCGGCCGCGACACGGCCCTGGGCACGCTGCCGCTGAACCTGGGCCTGGGCGAGGCGATGACCCTGGCCGACGGCGGCAGCAGCCCGCTGATGGGCGCCGGGCAGAACTTCACGCCCGCGCTGCCGATGCAGTGGCTGAGCCTGACGCTGAGCTTCACGCTCTCGGCGCAGGACAGCGTGGCGCTCACCGGCGACACCCAGCTGGCCCCGGTGCCCGAGCCGGCCCAGGCCGCGCTGTGGCTGCTGGGCCTGGCCGGCCTGGGCGCCTGGACGGCGCGGCGCCGGGCCCGGCGCTGATCGGCGGCTGAAGCACCAGGGGCCGCATGCGCGGCCCCTGGTTCACTGGTGCATGGCCGGGGCTGCCGCCCCGTGCATCACTTGCCGCCGCGCAGCTTGGCCAGCTGGCCCTGGGTCTCGGTCCACAGGTCCATGCCCACGTTGGCGGCGATGCTGGCGTTCACGCGGGTCAGCTTGTCGCGCATGCGCGCGGTCTCGGCCGGGCTCAGCTCGTTGATCTGCATGCCCTTGGCCTTGAGCTCGGCCACGGCCTTGGCGGCCTCCTGGCGCGTGTCCTGGCGCTCGAAGTCGCGGCTCTTGACGGCGGCATCCTGCAGCACCTTCTGCTCGGCCTTGCTCAGGCCGTCCCACCACTTCTTGCTGACCGTCACGATCCACGGGCTGTAGACGTGGTTGGTGACCGACAGGTACTTCTGCACCTCGTAGAACTTGCTCGACAGGATGGTGTTGAAGGGGTTCTCCTGCCCGTCCACGGTCTTGGTCTCGAGCGCGCTGAACAGCTCGCTGAAGGGCAGCGGCACGGCGTTGGCGCCCAGGCTCTTGAAGCTGCTGAGGAACACCTCGTTCTGCATCACGCGCAACTTCACGCCGTCCAGGTCTTCCAGCTTCTGCACCGGGCGCTTGCTGTTGGTGAGGTTGCGAAAGCCGTTCTCCCAGTACACCAGGCCCACCAGGCCCTTGTCCTGCAGCCTGGCCATCACCTTCTGGCCCACCGGGCCGTCCAGCAGGGCATCGGCCTCACGCGTGTTGTTCACCAGGAAGGGCGTGTCGAACAGCGCCATCTCCTTGGTGATGCCCACCAGCGTGGCGGTGCTGCCCACCATCATCTCCTGCGCGCCGCCGATCAGCGCCTGCTGCATCTGCGTGTCCGGGCCCAGCGCGG
>CAYPDO010000161.1:0-8593 GCA_964409495.1 uncultured Bordetella sp. | reverse complement strand
ACGCGCTGCAGCTGGCGCTGGGCAGCCGCGGCGATGCCGGCGTGGTGCGCGAGGGCGCGTCGCGTGCCGACATCACGGCCGAGTTCGACCGCCCCGCGGCGCTGCTGGCCTGGCTGGACGAAGCCGGCTTCGACGGCCTGGGTGACGAGGACGGCGACGCACCCACGCTGCTGCTGCGCCGCACGGTCGATGCCCAGGGCAAGAGCCGCGCCTGGATCAACGGCAGCCCGGCCACCGTGGCCCAGCTGCGCGAGGTGGCCGAGCACCTGCTGGACATCCACGGCCAGCACGCCTGGCAAAGCCTGACCCGCGCCGCCGCCGCGCGTGAGCTGCTCGACACCCAGGCCGGCATCGACACCGCCGCACTGGTGCAGCACTTTGCCGCCCGCAAGACCGCGGCCGAGGCCCTGGCCCGGGCCCGCGAGCAGCACGACGAGATCGCGCGCGAGCGCGAGCGGCTGTCGTGGCAGCTGGGTGAGCTGGACAAGCTCGCGCCCGGCGAGGGCGAATGGGCCGAGCTCTCGGCCGAGCACCAGCGCCTGGCCCATGCCCAGGCGCTGATGGACGCCGCCCGCGGCGCACTCGACGCCGTGGCCGATCATGACGAGGCCAATGCCGAGGCCCTGGCCAGCCGCGCCCTCGAGGCGCTGAGCGATGTGGCCGGGCACGATGCGCGCCTGCAGCCGGTGATCGACACGCTGCACGGCGCGCTGGCCCAGCTGCGCGACGCGGCGCATGAACTCAACGCCTACCTCGGCCGCGCCGAACTGGATCCCGAGCGCCTGGGCGAGCTGGATGCGCGCATGTCGGCCTGGATGGGCCTGGCCCGCCGCTGGCGCCGCCCGCCCGATGATCTGCCGGCCCTGCTGGCCAGCTGGCGCGCCGAACTCAAGGCGCTGGACGCCGCCACCGACACCGCCGCGCTTGAAGCATGCCTCGCCGCTGCCGATGCAGCCTACCAGGCTGAAGCCCGCCGCGTGGGCCAGCTGCGCCGCGCCGCCGCCCTGCCGCTGGCCGAGGCCGTGAGCCGTGCGATGCAAAGTCTGGGCATGGCCGGTGGCCGCTTCGAGGTGGGCTTCACGGCGCTGCCGGCACCGCAGGCGCAGGGGCTGGAGGGCGTGGAGTTTCTGGTGGCCGGCCACGCCGGCAGCACACCACGGCCGCTGGCCAAGGTGGCCTCGGGCGGCGAGCTCTCGCGCCTGGCGCTGGCCATCGCCGTGACCACGGTGCAATCCAAGGCTGCGGCCGGCGCAGCCGACAGCGGCCCCGGCACCTTGATCTTCGACGAGATCGACGCCGGCATCGGCGGCGCGGTGGGCGATACCGTGGGCGCGCTGATGAAGCAGCTGGGCCAGCGCGTGCAGGTGCTGGCCGTCACCCACCTAGCGCAGGTGGCCGCCTGCGCCGACCAGCATTACGTGGTGGCCAAGGCCACACAGGCCGATGGCCGCACCGCCAGCAGCGTGGCCCCGGTGGCCGGCGAGGCGCGCGTGGCCGAGGTGGCGCGCATGCTGGGCGGCGAGCGCATGGCCGGTACCAGCCTGGCGCATGCCCAGGCCATGCTGCAGCAGCCTGTGGCCTTGCCCCCAGAGCCCTCCGCCGCCGCCGCCCCGCCGCCTGCCGCCGGCCAGGCCGCCCCCCGCCGTCGCAGCAGCAAAGCATGAACGCCCCAGCAGTACCCGCCGCCGCCCCCGGCCCGCGCCCCGCCAGCCGCGAGCTGGTGCTGATCAGCGGCATCTCGGGTTCGGGCAAGTCGGTGGCCTTGCATGCGCTGGAGGATGCCGGCTTCTTCTGCGTGGACAACCTGCCGCCCGAGCTGCTGCGCGCCTACATGGGGCTCGACAACCCGCGCTACACGCGCCGTGTGGCGGTGGCGGTGGATGTGCGCGCTGGCCGCTCGCTCAGCGGCCTGGTGCCGCTGATCGCCGAGCTGCGAGCCGAGGGCGTGACGATCCGCCCGATCTTTCTCGATGCCGCAACCGACACCCTGGTGCGGCGCTTCTCCGAAACCCGTCGCCCGCACCCGCTGAGCCACCCCGAGATCGACGGCAATGGCCAGCATGCGCTGATCGAGGCCATCGAGCTTGAACGCCTGCTGCTGGCCGAGCTGCGCGAGGTGTCCACCGTGATCGACACCAGCCAGCTGCGCCCGGCCGGCCTGCGTGGCCACATGCGCCAGCTGCTGGCCACGCCCACCGACCGCCTGACTCTGGTGTTCGAGAGCTTCGCGTTCAAGTACGGCGTGCCGCTGGATGCCGACTACGTGTTCGACGTGCGCATGCTGCCCAACCCGTACTACGTGCGCGAGCTGCGGCCGCAGACCGGGCGCGATGCGCAGGTCATCGATTTCCTCGAGCAGCAGCCCGAGGCGGCCGAGCTGATGGCCCAGATCGAGGCCTTCGTGCGGCGCTGGCTGCCGGCCCTGGCCACCGACCACCGCGGTTATGTCACCGTGGCCATCGGCTGCACCGGCGGCCAGCACCGCTCGGTGTACATGGTCGAGCAGCTGGGACAGCGCTTTGCCGACCATGGCGCCACGCTGGTGCGCCACCGCGAGCTGGATGCCCTCGGGTGAGCACGGCTGCCACGCCGGCCGATGCCGCCTGGCCGCCGGTGGGTGTGGCCATCGCGGCGCTGCCGCTGTTTCCGCTGCAGATGGTGCTGTTTCCGGGGGGCCAGCTGCGACTCAAGGTGTTCGAGGCGCGCTACCTTGACCTGATGAGCCGCTGCCTGCGCAGCGGCACGCCCTTTGCCGTGGTCTGCATCCACCAGGGCAGCGAGGTGCAGCGCCCGGGCGAGGCCGCGCCGCGCTTTGAATCGCTGGGCGTGCTGGCGCGGCTGGACGAGCTGGATGCCGAGCAGCCCGGCATCCTGCGCGTGCGCTGCCAGGGCACGCGCCGGGTGCAGCTGGACACTCCGGTGCAGCAGGCCGACGGCCTGTGGCAGGCCGATGCCACGCCGCTGGCCGACGATGCGGTGCTGCCGATCCCCGATGCGCGGGTGCCCTGCACGCTGGCGCTGGGCCAGGCCATTGCCGCGCTGGCCGCACAAGACCAGAAGCCCTTCAGCCTGCCCTACCAGCTGGACCAGGCGGGCTGGGTGGCCAACCGCTGGTGCGAACTGCTGCCGCTGCCGCTGGCCGCCAAGCAGCAGCTGATGGCGCTGGCCGATCCGCTGATGCGGCTGCAACTGGTGGACGAGTTCCTGCGCAGCCAGAAGGTGATCTGACCGCGCCGGTGGTGCTCAGCGTGGCGGCCCGGCGGCCAGCAGCTTGCGGATGGGCGCAGGCAGGCCGGCGGCCAGTGCATCGGTCACCGTCCACCAGCGCCCGGCCGGCAACGCGGCTTCGATGGCCGTCAGCGCCGCCGGGGCCAGCGTGTCGGGCAGTTGCCAGGCGCAGGGCTGCAGCGTCCAGTCCAGGTGCGTGAGCACATGCTTGAAGGGCGGCAGCCAGCGGCCCTCGCCGGGCCAGGTGGCGGTGGCCGCATCGAGTGCCGCCTCGTCGTCGTATTCGGGCAGCGTCCACAGCCCGGCCCACACGCCCTGGACCGGCTTCTGCACCAGCCACACCTGGCGCGCGTCGCCGGTGCCGCGCATCAGCCACAGCAGCGCATGGCTGCGCGCACCGCGCTTGAGCTTGCGCGTCTTCACCGGGTAGGCCTCGGGCCGGCCCTCGGCGCGGGCCACGCAGGGCGTGCGCCAGGGGCAGTTGTCGCAGGCCGGCCGGCGCGGCGTGCACAACGTGGCGCCCAGGTCCATCAGGCCCTGGGTGTAGGCCTGGATCGCGCCGGGCGCGGCCGCTGCGCCGGGCCCAGTCAGGTCGCCCCCCGGTGGCAGCAGCGCCTGCGCCACGGCCCACAGCGCGCGCTCATGGCGGCCTTCGGCCATGTCGTCGGCAATGCCCAGCACACGGGTGAGCACGCGCCTGACATTGCCGTCGAGGATGGCCACGCGCTCGCCGTAGCAGAAGGCTGCGATGGCCGCGGCGGTGGAGCGGCCGATGCCGGGCAGCTCGGCCAGCGCCTGGGCACTGGGCGGGAAGCGCCCGCCGTGCCGGGCCACCACGGCCTGGGCGCAGCGGTGCAGGTTGCGCGCGCGGCTGTAGTAGCCCAGCCCGCTCCACAGCGCCAGCACCTCGTCTTCATGCGCGGCGGCCAGTGCGGCCACATCCGGAAAGCGCGCCAGAAAACGCTCGTAGTAGCCCAACACCGTGCTCACCTGGGTCTGCTGCAGCATGATCTCCGACAGCCACACATGGTACGGATCACGCGTGCGCTGCCAGGGCAGCGCGTGGCGGCCGTGCACACGCTGCCAGGCGATCAGGCTGGGTGCGAGATCGGCGCGGCTCACGCCGCGCCGCGGGCCACGGCCGGCTCGGGCGGCGTCACCAGCTGCAGCCGCGGCGACGCGGTGTCGGCCGAAGGCGGCATCGCCGCGCGGCGGCGCATGCGCTCCAGTTCGGCGTCGATGCTTTCGGCCAGGCGAGTCAGACGCTCGTCCTGCGCCACCAGGTCGGCAATGCTGCGCTCCAGGCCGCTTTCGGCGTCGCGGATGCGGGCATGCGCCTCGCGGCGCTGCTGCAGGGCCTTGCGGTGCTCGCGCAGCTGCTCGTCCATCTGGCTGCCCACGCTGCGCAGCCAGCCTTCGATCTCATGCGCCGCGCCCTCGAACACCACCCGCAGCTTGGACAGCAGCAGGCGCGAGAACTGCTCGATGAAGCCCGGCTGGGCCAGGCGCCACACCTGGGTGATGCTGACATGGCGGGCATAGCCGGCCTCGATGCGCTGCAGCTCGGCGATGAAGTCGTCGGCCACCGGCCGCGGCGGCATGCCCAGCGTGAGGCCGAACTCGCCGTTGAGCTGGCCCTGCGAGGCGGCGAGCATCGATTCCAGCTCGGCCAGGCGACGATCGGCCTCGGTGATCATGCCGCGCAGGCGCTCGCCCAGCACCGCGAAGGCGCGCGCGGCGCCCAGGCGCAGCAGGCTGGATTCGCTGTCGCTGCGCATGCGCAGCACTGCATCGCGCACCTGGTCGCTCGACAGGCTGTCGAGCACCGCATGCGATTCACGCGACAGCACCATGCGCAACGCTGCAAGGCGCGGTGCGCAACGCTCGAACTCGGTGGCCTCGGCATCGAGCCGGCCGGTCATCAGCTGCAGCCGCGCCAGGCTCTTGCCGCTCAGGCTCTTCAGCTCGAACAGCTGCTCGCCCACCTGGCGCTGGCGCTCGCCCAGGCGGCGCATCGCGGCCTGGTGCAGCGCCTGCGCGCCGTCTTCGACCATGCGGCCGATCACACGGCTGCGCTGCGGCAGCAGTTGCTGCAGCAGGGCTTCTTCCAGCGCCGGCAGGCGGCTGCGTGCCAGCTGCTCGCCATCGCCATGCACACGGCCGGCCAGCGCGTCGCGCGCCGACAGCGGAAACACGCGATCGCGCGGCACGTCCAGCGTGTGGCCCACGCTGTCGCACTGGCGCTGCAGCAGGGCCTCCACCTCCTGCGCGCTGCGCAGTGGATCGGCCAGCGTGTCGATCTTGTTGAGCACGACGAAACGCTCGCAGGCGCGGTCGCTGAGGTGGTCGCGCCACACGGTGAGATCGGCCTTGGTGACGCCGGTGTCGGCGGCCAGCACAAACACCGTGGCATGGGCCGATGGCAGCAGGCTCAGCGTGAGCTCGGGCTCGGCACCGATGGCGTTCAGGCCGGGCGTGTCCACCACCACCAGGCCACGGCGCAGCAGCGGGTGCGGCACGTTCACCAGCGCATGGCGCCAGGCCGGCACCTCCACCAGATCGTCGGCGTCGCGCGGCGGGTTGTCCTCGGGGTGCTCATCGCTCCAGAAGCCCAGCGCCCGGGCCTGCGCCACCGGCACACGATGGGTGTCGGTGACACGCTCGAGCACTGCGGCCATGGCGTCGGCATCGGTCACCGGCAGCGGCACCTGGCGCCACAGCTCGGGCTGCTCACGCAGCAGCGACACCGGCTGGCCGCCGATGCGGGTGTCGATCGGCAGCAGCGCCAGCGAGGGCGGCTGCTGCGCGTCCCAGCCCAGTTCCACAGGGCACATGGTGGTGCGCCCAGGCGTGGCCGGCATCACGCGCCGGCCCATGTCGGCGAAAAACAGCGCGTTGATCAGCTCTGACTTGCCGCGCGAAAACTCGGCCACGAAGGCCACCACCAGACGGTCGGTGGCCAGGCGCTGGCGCACCGCCTGGGCCAGTGCCTTGCCGTCGGCGTCGAGCAGGCCATGGTCGGTGAGCAGCATGGTGAAGCGCTCGACGCCTCGGTCCAGGCCGCGCCGCCAGGTGGCCAGCGTGTCGATGCTCGTGAGCAGGGGACTGTTCATGCGGCCTCGGTGCGGATCGGTGGGCAGGTGACGTGGGGCGGGGTGCGCGCGGCGTGGGTCATGCTAGCGCAGGCCTGGCGCGTCTACCGCCTGCCGCGGAAACCGGGCGTATCGGCACCGCGGGTCACGACGTGACCAAATTAACGCACGACAGCGGCCTGGCGCGCATTGCCGGCCATCCACCGCCTTGTGCATGGCCGGCGCGGCCAGGCGCCTCAGCGACGCTGGCAGCCCGGACAGAAGTAGGTCGAGCGCTGGGCCTGCACCAGGCGGCGCACCGTGCCGCCGCAGCGCATGCAGGCCTGGCCCTCGCGGCCGTAGACCAGGGCCTGGTGCTGGAAGGCCCCGCTCATGCCGTGCGCGTCCTTGAAGTCGCGCAGCGTCGAGCCGCCCAGCGCGATGGCCTGGGCCAGGGTGTCGCGCAGCGCCGCCAGCAGTCGCTCGGCGCGCGGCCGGCTGATCTGGCAGCAGCGGCTGCGTGGATCGATGCCGGCGCGGTGCAGCGCCTCGCAGGCATAGATGTTGCCGGCGCCCACCACGATGTCGCCGGCCAGCAGCGCGGCCTTCACCGGCGTGCGGCGCGCATGCAGCGCGGCATGGAAGCGCTGCGGCGTGAGCGCCGCGTCGAAGGGCTCGGCCCCCAGGCGCGCCAGCAGCTTGGCCGCCGGGTCAGCCGCCAGGCCGGCCGACCACACCACTGCACCGAAGCGCCGCGGATCGGTCAGACGCAGGGTGCCGCGGCTGGTGCACAGCTCGGCATGGTCATGCGCGCCGCGCTCGCCCGGGGCCTCGGACAGTTGTAGCGAGCCCGACATGCCCAAGTGCCACAGCAGACCGCCGGCATCGCCGCCAGCGGGGGCGGCCAGCGGCATCCACAGATATTTGCCGCGCCTTTGCAGGGTACCGATGCGGCAGCCGCACAGTTCATCGGGCGCCACGCCCAGAGGCCAGCGCAGCGGCTTGCCCAGGTGAACCGCCTGGATCTGCGCGCCGTGCAGGCGATCGGCCAGGCTGGCGCGCGTGACTTCGACCTCGGGCAGTTCTGGCATCGGGGAATTATCCTCGCCACCTAGAATCCATCGGGTTTTCAGGAGTCTTGATGACCGGCCCAGCCGTCCCCGCACGCCGTCCCTGGTGCCTTCCAGTTCGTGGGGCCGTGTTTGCCGCGGCGATGGCCTGCAGCAACGTCCAGGCGCAAAGCCCGGCACCTGCCGCTGCGCCGCCCGCCAGCGCGGCATCGGCGCCCGCGAACTCGGCGCTGGATGCGCCGCTGTTCTACCAACTGCTGATCGGCGAGATGGAGTTCCGCGCCGGCCGCGCCGGCTCGGCCTACGAGATCGTGCTCGACGCGGCGCGCCGGCAGAGCGACGAGGCCCTGTTTCAGCGCGCCGTCGACATCGCGCTGCAGGCCCGCGCCGGCGACCAGGCCCTGGCCGCCGCCCGCGCCTGGGCCACGGCGCGGCCGCTGTCTGTTGCGCCGCTGCGGTATCACACGCAGATACTGTTTGCGCTGAACCGCCCGGCCGAAACCGCCGAGCCACTGGCCGCCTGGCTGCAGAAGCTGCCGGTGATGGAACGTCCCGGCCTCATCGCCGCCCTGCCCCGGCTGATGCAGCGCATGCCCGATCGCGCCCAAGCCCTGGCCCTGGTCGAGAAGCTGCTGGCGCCCTACCAGGCCGTCGCCGCCACGCGCCAGGTGAGCCAGCTCACGCTGGGCCGCATGCACCTGGCCAACAACGACGCGCCGCGGGCGCTGGCGCTGGCCCAGGCGGCGCAGGCTGCCGATCCGGCCTCGCCAGGCCCGGTGATGCTGGCACTCGAGATGCTGCCCGCCACGCCGGCCGCCGAAGCCCTGGTCACCAGCTACCTGGCACGCCCGCAGGCCGATCCGGGCGTGCGCCTGGCCTGGGTGCGCACGCTCACCCAGTCGCAGCGCTATGCCGACGCCACGCAGCAGCTCGAACAGGTCACGCGCGAGCGGCCGCAACTGGCTGACCCCTGGCTCACGCTGGGCGCGCTGCGCCTCGAGCTGCGCCTGCCGCGCGAGGCCGAGGAGGCCCTGCAGCGCTATGTGGCACTGATGCAGGCCCCGAAGGCCGAGGGCAGCGACGGCGCGGCGGCGGCCAACGCCGCAGACCCCGGCACCAGCCCCGCCGCCAGGCCGGCATCGCCGCACGAAGATGATGACGAGGCCGATGGCGACAGCGAAGGCAGCACCGCCTCCGGCCTCAACCAGGCCTGGCTGCTGCTGG
>CAYPDO010000160.1:0-8625 GCA_964409495.1 uncultured Bordetella sp. | reverse complement strand
TCGGGGTAGGGCCGGCCCCAGGGGTCGGCCGGCAGCTTGTCGAGGTAGGCGCGCCAGTTGGGCGGCACGCTGCCGGTGCTGGGCTTGCGTGCCAGCGCTTCCAGGCCCTGCTCGGCGCTGGGAAAGCGCTGGTTGTCCAGCTTGTAGAGCTTGAGCGCCTGCATCAGGTTGTTGACATCGGTGCGCGCGGCGGTGACACGCGCATCGTCGGCGCGGTCAAGCACATTGGGCACGATCAGCGCGGCCAGCACGCCGATGATCACCAGCACCACCAGCAGCTCGATCAGCGTGAAGCCGCGGCGAAGGGCGTGCAGGGGGCGGCGCAGCAATCGGCGCGAGTGGGCATGCAGCATGGGCAGCGGGGGGTGGTCTGGGAGGGAGCGTGCCGTTGCGCTGCAATGGCCTCGCTGTTGGTGGGAATACCGAAACAGTCGGCGATCATAATCGGCGCATGGTTACGCGATTGTTGTCGCTGCTGGTCTGGGCCGCGGTGGGTGTCAGTGCCCTGGTCTGGGGCCTGAAGATCTGGAGTCGGGGCACGCCGGTGCCGCCGGGCGCCAGCGTGGCCCAGCTGGCGCCGCCCGCGGGCATGGACCTCAGCCGCGTGCTGGGTACGCCGCCGCCGCAGCCGGTGGAGCCCCAGGCGCCGGTGGTGGCCGACAGCCGCTTTCGCCTGCTGGGCCTGGCCGCGCCGCGTGCAGGCCAGGGTGGCGGCCTGGCGCTGATTGCCGTGGATGGCAAGCCGGCCCGCACCTGGCGTGTGGGCCGCGAGGTGGAACCCGGGCTGCGGCTGCTGGCGGTGAGCCACCGCCGCGCCGAACTGGGCGTGCCGGGCGCGCCGCCCAGCGTGACGCTGGAACTGCCGCCGCTGGCCAGCGCGCAACGCGGCCGCCCCGCCGATCTGCCCGGTGGCATGGCTCCGGGCGGGCTGCCTGGCCAGCCCGGGCAGATGATGGGTGCCATGCCCGGCATCCCGATGGGCGCGACGCCGGTGATGCCGGCCGTGCCACCGGCACTGCCGGCCGCCCCCAACGGCGTGCTGCAGGCGCCGGGGGCTGCGGTGGTGGTGGGCGAGCCACCGGCGCAGCAGACCTCTGACCACGACGGCCAGCCGACGCGCTGAGGCGCCGGGCGCGGATCAGCGCGGGCGCAGGCCCGGAATGCCGGTCTGCTGCGGATCGAACAGGCTGCGTGCCTGCGGCGCCTCGAAGCCGGCCGGGCGCGAGGGCAGGTCGTCGCCATCGAGCACTTCCGACAGCAGCGCCGCGGCGCTGCGCACCAGCGGCCACGACAGGCAGGCGCCGGTGCCGTCCAGCGTGTCCAGGCCCAGCTCGAGCAGCGCGCTGGCCTGGAACAGCGACAGCGCCTTGTCGAGCCCCAGGTGGTTGCGGCTGCGGCAGAACACGCAGTAGTCCGTCACCGCCGGCGCGATGCGCGAAGCCACCAGCAGGGCCGCGCAGGCGGCCAGGCCATCGACCATGATCAGGTGGCGCTTGCTGGCGGCCACCAGCATCACGCCCACCATCACCGCGGTCTCGAAGCCGCCAAAGGCCGCCAGCACCTCGACCGGATCGCTCACGTCGCGGTGCCGGCCCTGGGCGCCCTGCACGATGATCATCACCTGCGCCAGCGTCTCGGGCGACATCTGGGCGCCGGCGTAGACCAGGTCGCGCGCCGGCGTGTCGGTGAGCCGCGCCAGCACCAGCGCGGCGCTTTCATGCGAGCCCACACCCAGGCCGGCGCAGGCCACCAGGTTGCCCGCCAGCGTGTCGCCGATCTCCATGCCGGCGCGGATGGCGGCATGCGCCTGCTCCACCGTCATGGCGTGGCCGACGCGGGTGTTGCGCGTGCCGTGGGCGATCTTGCGCTGCAGCAGGCGCTCATGCGCCGGCAGCTGGCTGGCCAGACCGCAATCCACCACCGACAGCGCCAGCCCCATCTGCCGCGCAAAGGCCGACACCGGCTGCTGGCCGTCGAGGATCTGCAGCGCCACCTCGCCGGTCTGCTTGCCGGCCGAGGGGTGCAGGCCATCGACCGCCAGGCCGTGATCGGCGGCGAAGACCACCAGCTGCGGCTCACGGAAGCGCGGCTTGAGCGAGTGCTGCAGCAGGCCCAGGCGCACCGCCACCGGCTCGAGCTCGCCCAGGCTGCCCGGCACCTCGCCGCGGCGCAGCAGCTTGTCGAGCAGGGCACGCTCGAGCAGGGGATTGGCGGTTTCGGCGATCAGCGACATGCCGCCGAGTGTAGGGAGTGCGGAACTAGCGCAGGAACAACTGATACACCGGGTTGCCGGTTTCCTCGACGCAGGGGTAGGCCAGCGTCTGCAGGAAGGCCTTGAAGGCCTTGCGGTCGGCGGCGGTGTCGGGCACCTGCAGGCCGACCAGGATGCGGCCGTAGTCGGCGCCCTGGTTGCGGTAGTGGAACAGGCTGATGTTCCAGTCGGGCGCCATGCTCGAGAGGAACTTCATCAGCGCGCCCGGCCGCTCGGGGAAGATGAAGCGGAACAGGCGCTCGCTGGCGGCCAGCGCCGAGCGGCCGCCGACCATGTGGCGCACGTGCTCCTTGGCCAGTTCGTCGTCGGTGAGGTTCACCGTGGCGAAGCCGTGTTTGACGAAGTTGCGCGCGATCCTGTCGGCCTCGTCGCGCTTGCCGATCGCCACGCCGACGAACACATGGGCCACGTTCTCGTGCGAGATGCGGTAGTTGAACTCGGTCACCGCGCGCGGGCCCACCAGCTCACAGAAGCGCCTGAACGAGCCGCGCTCCTCGGGGATCGTCACCGCGAACAGCGCCTCGCGCTGCTCGCCGAACTCGGCGCGCTCGGCCACGAAGCGCAGGCGGTCGAAGTTCATGTTCGCGCCGCAGGTCACGGCCACGAAGGTCTGGCCCTTGGGCTTGTGCTTGGCCACATACTGCTTGACGGCCGCCACGCCCATTGCGCCCGAGGGCTCGAGGATGCTGCGCGTATCTTGAAACACGTCCTTGATCGCGGCGCAGACCTCGTCGGTGTCGACCACCACGAACTCGTCGACCAGCTCGCGCGTGATGCGGAAGGTTTCTTCGCCCACCAGCTTCACGGCCGTGCCGTCGGCGAACAGGCCCACGTCGGGCAGCGTGACGCGCTTGCCGGCCTGCACCGAGCGCAGCATGGCATCGGAATCGGTGGTCTGCACGCCGATCACCTTGATCTCCGGACGCACTGCCTTGATGTAGCTGGCCACTCCCGAGATCAGGCCGCCGCCGCCGATGGCCACGAACACCGCGTCGATCGGGCCCTGCTGGTGCTGGCGCAGGATCTCCATCGCGATCGTGCCCTGGCCGGCGATGACATCGGGGTCGTCGAAGGGATGGACGAAGGTCAGGCCCTGGGCCTTCTGCAGTTCCACCGCATGGCCGTAGGCATCGGAGTAGCTGTCGCCGAACAGCACCACCTCGCCACCCAGTGCGGCCACCGCGTCGATCTTCAGCCGCGGCGTGGTCACCGGCATCACGATCACCGCGCGGCAGCCCATCTTCCGGGCACTCAGCGCCACGCCCTGGGCATGGTTGCCGGCCGAGGCGCAGATCACACCGCGCTGCAACTGCTCGGGCGGCAGGTGGGCCATCTTGTTGTAGGCACCACGCAGCTTGAAGCTGAACACCGGTTGCTGGTCTTCGCGCTTCAACAGCACCTGGTTGCCCAGGCGACGCGACAGGGTCTTGGCCACATCCAGCGGCGACTCGATGGCCACGTCATAGACCCGCGCGGTGAGGATCTTCTGCAGGTAGTCGGGGCGGGTCGACGATGCGCCGGCAGTCTTGCCGGGCGTCTTGCCGATCGGGGCGCGGGGCATGCGGGGTCTCCAGCGAAAGGGCTCGTTGTGCAGCGCGGCATGATAGCCGCGGCCCCTTCGGCGCCCGTGGGCGGGCCGGATCCAGCAAGAAAAGCGGCCCAAGGCTTGCGCCTTGGGCCGTAACCACCAATGGAGGAGGTGGAGGAGACAAGCGGTGGGGCCTGGCGCAGCTGGCAAAAGCCCTGCATTGCCAGACCCGTTGGGTGCAGTCTAGCCGGTGGAATGTTGCGCCGCAATATCATCCGGCGCAGGCGGTTAGAGCAAATGCTCGAATGTGCGGTGCATGCATGCACAGCCACGGTGCGCGGCGCGCACGATGTCACACCACAAGGACCGGGAGAGACCGACGATGGACTGCACGATTCACTGGGTGCCCGGCAGCGGCATGGGCTTCATGGCCGAAACCGGCAGCGGCCATGTGCTGAGCATGGATGGCGCACCCGATGGCGGCGGCCGCAACCTGGCGCCGCGGCCGATGGAAACCCTGCTGGCTGGCGCCGGCGGCTGCACGGCCTACGACGTGGTGCTGATCCTCAAGCGCGGCCGCCATGCGGTCAGCGGCTGCCAGGTGAAGATGAGCGCCGAGCGTGCCGAGACCGACCCCAAGGTCTTCACCAGGATCCACCTGCACTTCATCGTCACCGGCAAGGCGCTGCCCGAGGCGGCCGTGGCGCGCGCCATCGCGCTGTCCCACGAGAAGTATTGCTCGGCCACCATCATGCTGAGCAAGACCGCCGAAGTGACCACCAGCCACGAGGTGCTGGAAGGCTGAGCCAGCACGCAGGCCAGCGCCTGCGCGCTGGCAAGCACCTGTCGCCGCGCAGCCGGGCACGTCAAGCCCGGCGGTGAGCGTCGCGTCAGATCCTGTGCGCCGTGGTGGTCATCACCTTGGCCGCCGCGCGCATCACCCAGCGCGCGGGTGCGGGCAGGCGCAGCGCGCCGGCCGCCTCGGCGTCGCGCGCGTGCCGGGCCTCGTCGTCGCGCATCTGCGCCACGATGGCGCGCGAGGCGGCATCCTCTGCCGGCAGGCGCTCCAGATGGCCGGCCAGGTGGGCCTCGACCTGGCGCTCGGTCTCGGCCAGAAAGCCCAGGCTCACGCGGTCGCCAGCCGCACCGGCCAGCAGACCGATCGAGAACGCACCGGCGTACCAGAGCGGATTGAGCAGGCTGGGGCGGTCACCCAACTCGGCCAGACGCTGAGCCGTCCAGGCCAGGTGATCGGTTTCTTCGCGGCCGGCCGCGGCCATCTGCACCCGCACCTGCGGATCGCGCGCCACCAGGGCCTGCGCGGCGTACAGCGCCTGGGCGCACACCTCGCCCACATGGTTCACCCGCATCAGCGCACCGGCCTCACGGCGCATGGCTGGCGGCAGCGGGGCGTCGTCGGCGGCCGCCCGCAGGGTTGCCGGGCGCGGCAGTGCGCGGCCGGCGCGCGCGCTGCCGCTGAGTGTGCGCAGGGCGAGGTCGGCGCTGGAAATCAGGGCATCGGGCAGGAACATGGCACAACGAGGATAGCGCAGCCATCGCTTCCGGCTGCCAGCCGGGCCGCGTTGTTGGCAGACAACATGCCTTGGCCTTTTTGGCGGCAAAGCTTTGCAAGCGTTGCGGGGGTCTGGTGCAATAACCGCAACTTCCGATGAGGAGGTTGGCCTGACCGGCCCCCACCGCTCCCGGTGAGAGGGTTCTCTACGGGATCGGGACCTCTTGTTCAACCTAGGAGATAGACGCAATGAAAAAGTCTCTGCTGGCCCTGGCCGTGCTTGGTGCTTTCGCCGGTGCCGCTTCCGCCCAATCCTCGCTGACCGTGTTCGGTATCGTTGACCTGAGCGTTAACAACATCAAGAACGGTTCGGTCAGCCAGAAGCTGATGAGCTCGAACCAGCTGAACAGCAACCGTCTGGGCTTCCGTGGCACGGAAGACCTGGGTGGCGGCATGACCGCCAGCTTCTGGCTGGAAGGCGCCATGTCCAACGACGATGGCGGTTCGACCTTCAACTTCCAGCGCCGTTCGACGGTCAGCCTGTCGGGTGGCTTCGGTGAAGTGCGCCTGGGTCGCGACTACGTCAACACCTTCTCGAACATCGCCTCGTTCGACGCCTATGGCGCCAACGGCTTTGGTTCGAACATCAACCTGTACCTGGGTCTCGGCCCGGCCGCTGGTTCGTCGCCGGCTCTGCTGGGTTCGGGCGCCGGCACCACCGTGCGTGCCAACAACATGGTCGGCTACTTCCTGCCGGGCAATCTGGGTGGCTTCTACGGCTCGGCCCAGATGGCCGCCGGCGAAGGCACCAACGGCAACAAGTACACCGGCTTCCGCGCTGGCTACGCTGCCGGTCCGGTGGACATCGGCTTCGCCATGTCGCAGACCACGGTGGCTGCCTCGGACAAGTACAAGGTGTTCAACGTCGGCGCGTCGTACAACCTGGGCGTTGCCAAGCTGATGGCCTCTTACGACCAGCGCAAGCTCGGCGCCAAGAAGTACACGACCTACCAGTTCGGCACCAGCGTGCCGCTGGGCCAGGGTGAGTTCCGTGCCTCTTACGCCAAGGGCAACGCGGAGGGCGCTGGTACCGGTGCCAACGACGCCACGCTGCTGGGCTTCGAGTACATCTACAACCTGTCCAAGCGTACCGCCCTGTACACCCAGTACGGCCGCCTGGCCAACAAGGGTGCTTCGGCCATCGCCCTGGGCGGCGTGATCGCCACCGGCGCCACCGGCTTCACCTCCACCGGCTACGGTGCTGGCGTTCGCCACATCTTCTGATCCAGGCTTCACGGTCTGAGTCACGAAAGCCGCCCCTCGGGGCGGCTTTTTTCATGGGCAAACGCCTAGCGGGCACGCCAATTGCGCAGGGCACAATGCGCCCGCTGACTGCGCTTTCATTGAATGCTTGCCTTCGTCCTCCGCCGCTTGTTCCAGGCGCTGATCGTGATGTTCACGGTGGCGTTCATTGCCTTCACGCTGTTCCAGTTCGTCGGTGATCCGGTCACCAACCTGCTGGGGCAGGACGCCACCGCCGAGCAGCGCGAGCAACTGAGGCGCGATCTGGGGCTCGATCAGCCCTTCGTGGTGCAGTTCGCGCGCTTCGTCGGCAATGCCATGCAGGGCGAGTTTGGCATCAGCCTGCGCCAGGGCCGCAAGGTGTCGACCTTGATCGTCGAGCGTTTCCCGGCCACTGTTGAACTGGCGGTGCTGGCCGCGCTGATCGGCCTGGCATTTGGCATTCCGGCTGGCGTATACGCAGCGCTGCGTCGCGGCAAGGCCGGTGCGCAGATCGTGATGACCGGCTCGCTGCTGGGTGTCTCGCTGCCCAACTTCCTGATCGGCATCCTGCTGATCCTGGTGTTTGCCGTGGTGCTGAACTGGCTGCCCAGCTTCGGTCGTGGCGAGGTGGTGGCCATCGGGCCGTTCACCACCGGCCTGCTGAGCATCGATGGCCTCAAGCACCTGCTGCTGCCGGCCTTCACGCTGAGCCTGTTTCCGATGGCCCTGGTGCTGCGCCTGGTGCGTTCCGAGATGCTGGAGGTGCTGCGCACCGACTACATCAAGTTCGCCCGCGCGCGCGGCCTGCCCGACCGGCTGGTGTACTTCCGCCATGCGCTGAAGAACACCCTGGTGCCGGTGATCACCGTGGCCGGCCTGCAACTGGGCAACATCATCGCGTTTGCCATCGTCACCGAGACGGTGTTCCAGTGGCCCGGCATGGGCCTGCTGTTCATCCAGGCGGTGCAGTTCGCCGACATCCCGGTGATGGCCGCCTACCTGTGCCTGATCGCGCTGGTCTTCGTCAGCATCAACCTGGCGGTCGATCTGCTGTATGTGGCGGTCGATCCGCGCCTGCGCATCGACCGCGCTGCCGCCGGTGGCCACTGAGCTGCCCTTCACCGTGGCCGCTGCGGCCGGCCTGGGCTGACCCCTCCTTCCCACGATGACCTCGATGCCCACTGCCCCTGCCGGCACCACGCCGGTCAAGCCGCCCGGTGCGCTGGCGCGACTGCGCGACAGCGACGTCTGGTACGCCTTCTGGCGTTCACCGGTGGCGCTGCTGTCCACGCTGATCGCGCTGGCCTGCCTGGCCTGCGCGCTGTTCACACCCTGGCTGGCGCCGCACAACCCGCAGGATCTGGCTTCGCTGGACCTGATGGATGCGCGCCTGCCGCCGGCCTGGATGCCCGAGGGCAAGGCCCGCTACTGGCTGGGCACCGATGATCAGGGCCGCGACATCGTCTCGTCGCTGATGTACGGGCTGCGCATCTCGCTGTTCGTGGGCCTGGCCTCGGTGGCGTTGTCGCTGGTGCTCGGCGTGGGCCTGGGCCTGCTGGCGGGTTTCGTCGGCGGGCGGGTGGATGCCTTCATCATGCGTGTGTGCGACGTGATGCTGTCCTTCCCCGCCATCCTGGTGGCGCTGCTGATCGATGGCGTGGGCCGCGCGCTGTTTCCGAACGCGCACGAGACCCTGGCCTTCTCGGTGCTGATCCTGGCCATCTCGCTGACCGGCTGGGTGCAGTACGCGCGCACGGTGCGCGGCAGCACGATGGTCGAGCGCCAGAAGGAATACGTTCAGGCGGCGCGCGTGATCGGCGTCTCGTCGTTGCGCATCATGCGCCGCCATGTGCTGCCCAATGTGCTGGGGCCGGTGTTCATCCTGGCCACCATCCAGGTGGCCTCGGCCATCATCACCGAGGCCACGCTGTCCTTCCTGGGCGTGGGTGTGCCGCCCACCTCGCCCTCGCTGGGCACGCTGATCCGCATCGGCCAGGATTTCCTGTTCTCCGGCGAGTGGTGGATCAC
>CAYPDO010000159.1:0-8662 GCA_964409495.1 uncultured Bordetella sp. | reverse complement strand
CACCAGCCAGGCGATGCCCATGCTGATGCGCATGCCGGTCAGGATGGTGGGCGCCGCAGCGGGCAGGATCACTTCGAACGCGCGGCGCAGCGGCGGCACCTCCAGCGTGCGTGCCACGTTCAACCAGTCGCGCCGCACGCCGGCCACGCCGAAGGCGGTGTTGATCAGCATCGGCCAGATGCTGCAGATGAAGATCACGAAGATGCCGCTGATGTCGCTGTCCTTGATGGTGTAGAGCGCCAGCGGCATCCAGGCCAGCGGCGAGATGGGCTTGAGCACCTGGATGAACGGATCCAGCGCGCGCCACAGCAGCGGGCTCATGCCGATCACGAAGCCCAGCGGAATGGCCACCAGCGCGGCAATGCCATAGCCCAGCGCCACGCGGCCGAGTGAAAAGCCCAGCTGCAGGCCCAGGCCCTTGTCATTGGGGCCGTTGTCGTAGAACGGCCGCGACAGGTTCTCGCGCAGCGCGCTGGCCATCTGGCCCAGCGTGGGAAAGCCGCTCTTGCTGCTGGCGCCACTGCCACCACCACCGGCCGCGGCAGCCGCCAGCGAGGCCGGGTCCTTGCCCATCAGCTTGGCGTATTCGATCTGCTCGGGGGTCAGCGTGGCGGCGGCGGGCGCGGGCACGGCGGCGGGCTTCAGCGTGGCCAGGTGCCAGATGCCCAGCAGCAGCGCCAGCAGCAGCAGCGACAGCAGCGTGGATTTCAGCCGCTCGGCGCGGGGGGGTGGGGCGTTCATGCGGGCTGGGTGTGAAGGCTGGGCGTGAAGGCTGGGCGCTGGTACGGCGGCCTCAGGCCGCCTTGCTGATGGCAAAGCCCTTCAGGTAGTCGTCGGGCCTGGCCGGGTCGAACTCCTTGCCCATCACCTTGAACTTCTTGTAGGCGCCCTCGGGCACCGGCTGGCCCAGCGCCTTCATGTGCTTCTTGGCGTCGGTGATCAGGAACACCTTCTCGGCCACCTGCCGGTAGTTCACGTCGCCCTTCAGGTAGCCCCAGCGCTTCATCTGCGTGAGCATCCACACCGCCATGCTCTGCCAGGGCACGGGGTCGAAATCGGCGCGCTCGGGCACGTTGCGCACATTGCCCAGGCCATCGGCAAACTTGCCGGTGAGCACCTGGGTCAGCACGGCCTCGGGCTGGTTCAGGTATTGCGCCGGGCTGATCACCTTGGCGATCAGCTCGCGGTCCTTGGCCTGGCGCGCCATCGCCGCGGCGGTGAGCACGGCGCGGTACAGCGCGGCAAAGCTGTTGGGGTTCTGCTCGATGAAGGCCGTGGGCACGCCGAAGGCGCAGCAGGGGTGGCCGTCCCAGATCTCGCGGCTGAGGATGTGGATGAAGCCCAGCTCGTCGTACACCGCACGCTGGTTGAACGGGTCAGGGCCGAGGAAGCCGTCGATGTTGCCGGCGCGCAGGTTGGCCACCATCTCGGGCGGCGGCGTCACGCGCAGCTGCACATCGGTGTCGGGGTTGATGCCGTGCTCGGCCAGGTAGTAGCGCAGCAGGAAGTTGTGGATGCTGTGGTCGAACGGAATCGCGAACTTGAAGCCCTTCCAGTTCTTCGGGTCGCGGTTGCCCTTGTGCTTGTTGGCCAGCACGATGGCCTGGCCGTTGATGTTCTGGATCGTGGCCACGTTCATCGGCATCGCCTGGCTGCCCAGGCCCAGGCTGATGGCCAGCGGCATGGGGCTCAGGAAGTGCGTGGCGTCGTACTCGCGGTTCATGATCTTGTCGCGGATCAGCGCCCAGCCGGCGGTCTTCATCAGCGACACGTCCAGCCCCTGCTGGCGATAAAAGCCCAGCGGGTGGGCCATGATCAGCGGGCTGGCGCAGGTGATGGGGATGAAGCCGATCTTCAGCTCCTTCTTCTCCAGCGGCTTCTTCTCTTGGGCCATGGCTTGCAGGCTGGTCAGCGCGCCGGCCGGCAGCACGCTGGCAATCGCCGCCATCGCGCTGCGCCGGCCCACCGCCTTCAGGAAGGCGCGGCGCACGGGTTCCTGCGGGAACAGCGCCTTCACCAGGCTGGCCTCCATGAAGCGCCGGCCCAGGGCCTCGGGGTCGGTGCTGCCATCGGCGCGCAGCACGCTCTCGGTGGCCGGCCGGCTGTCCTGAGCGGCGCGCAGCGCGGCAAGGGCGTTGTGCTGCTGCGGCGCGTGGTCACCGCCGCAGCCGCAGCGGGCCAGCAGCGGGCGCCCGGCGTCATACGGGTCGTAGGCGTCGTCGTGCAGGGCAGCGGGCAGGTGGTCGGGCAGATCGGCTGGGCGCATGGCATCGGGCTCCGGTCGGGATGGCTGCCATGTTGAAAGCCATGGCCGCCGCAGCCAATCGCAGCGCCGGCCATTGCCGCGTGGTGCCGGCGCGGCAGCGTGTAGGGCTGGCACTACACGGCAATCGCACCGCACGTGCTGCGCGGCGGCGCGCCGCTGCCGCATGCTGCCCAGCCATGCCACCGCGTGTTGCCGCCCCCAAGACGCTGCCCGCCAAACGGGCCGAGGGCATCGACTGGCGCGCGCAGGAGATGCTGCTGCTGGCCCAGGTGATGCGCCAGGTGGGCCGCGGCGTGGACAGCCGGCCGGTGCTGCGCGAGATGCTGCACCTGATGAGCGAGCTGCTGGGCCTGAACCGCGGCCGCATCGTGCTGGCCGAGGCCGCGCCGGGCGCCGATGCCGCGGCGGCCGCGCAGGGCCAGCCACCGGCCGGGCGCATCCAGCATGCCTATGGCCTGACCGCGGCCGAGATCGCACGCGGCGTGTACGCCCCGGGCGAGGGCGTGACGGGCCGTGTGCTGGCCACCGGCCAGCCGGCCGTGGTGCAGGACGTGGATGCCGAGCCGGCCTTCCTGTTCCGCTGCGTGCCGCGCCACCGTCTGCCGCCCGAGACGGTGGCCTTCATCGCGCTGCCCATCGAGCTGGAAGGGCGCACGCTGGGCGTGCTGGCCTGCCACCGCATCCGCAGCCGCAGCCGCCTGCTGGCCGACGACGTGGCGGTGCTGGGCATCCTGGCCACGCTGGCCGGCCGCCTGCTGCAGCTGGAGCGCCTGGTGGCCGATGCCACGCGCGGCCTGCGCCAGCGCAACGAGGTGCTGACCCAGGCGCTGCGCGGCAGTGCGGCGCGCTACGGCATCGTGGGCAGCGCCCCGGCGCTGCTGAACGCCATCGGCGAGTTGGAGCGCGTGTCGGCGGCGCAGGCCACGGTGCTGCTGCTGGGCGAATCGGGCACCGGCAAGGAGCTGTTTGCGCGCGCGCTGCACCTGGCCAGCCCGCGCCGCGACAAGCCCTTCGTGAAGGTGAACTGCGCGGCCATCCCCGACACGCTGTTCGAGAGTGAGCTGTTCGGCCATGAGCGCGGCGCCTTCACCGGCGCGCAGGGCGAGCGGGCCGGCTGGTTCGAGCTGGCGCACGGCGGCACGATTTTCCTCGACGAGATCGGCGAGCTGCCGCTGGCCCTGCAGACCAAGCTGCTGCGCACGCTGCAGGAGGGCACTGTGCTGCGCCTGGGGGCCAAGAGCGAGCGCCGCGTGGATGTGCGCCTGGTGGCCGCCACGCACCGCGATCTGGAGGCCGAGGCGGCGGCCGGGCGCTTCCGGCGCGATCTGTTCTACCGCCTGTTCGTGATCCCGATCCGCCTGCCGGCGCTGCGCGAGCGGCGTGACGACATCGCGCTGCTGGCCGCGCACTTTCTCAACCGCGCCAACCAGGCGCACCAGCGCAATGTGATCCTCACACCCGATGCGCTGGAGGCCCTGGCGCGGCACGACTGGCCCGGCAACATCCGCGAGCTGGGCAACCTGGTAGAGCGCCTGGTGCTGCTGAGCGAGGTGCCGCAGGTGGAGGCAGCCACGGTGGCCCACCTGCTGCGCGGCATGCCGGGGCGGGCCGTGGCCATGCCGGCCACCCCCGCGCCGCCAGCCCTGGCCATGCCCGACGCCGCGGCGCCCGCCGCCTGGCCTGCGGTGCGCGACTACCGCCGCGCCGAATCACACCCGCCCGAGCAACTGGCCGCCGCACTGGCCGAGGCCGGCGGCAACCGCACCCGCGCCGCGCAGCGCCTGGGGCTGACGCTGCGGCAGTTCAGCTACCGCTGCGCCAAACACGGATTGTGAGCGTACTAAATGTCGACAAAGACGAACACATTGTCGACATTGCGTGTGGCCACTTCCCGCGCCCTGCCGCAGCGGCCGGTGCCGATCCAGGCCGCTGCCCAGGGAGACCCGGCATCGACCGCCTGCCACAGCCTGCTGGCATGCGCCTTGCCCTGGATCAGGCAGGTCCAGCGTCGGACTTGCCACCAGGAGCCAGTTGCCATGTCTTCCCCGATCCTGTCTGCCTCGGTTCTGATCTCGCCCGCCGAACTGCAGGCGCTGATGAACGCCGAACCCGTGGTGCTCATCGACACGCGCGACCCCGACACCTATGCCGCCGGCCACCTGCCGGGCGCGGCCAACCTGCGCGAGATCTTCACCTTTCTGGCCGAGAGCACGGCCGAGGGCCTGCAGGCGCTCAAGAGCAGCTTCACCAGCGCGTTCGGCGCCGTGGGCCTGTCGGGCGCCGAGACGGCGGTGTTCTATGAGGATGCCCTGAACGCCGGCTATGGCCAGAGCTGCCGCGGCTACTACCTGCTCACCTGGCTGGGCTACCCGAAGATCAAGGTGCTGGCCGGTGGCTACCCGGCCTGGCAGAAGGCCGGGCTGCCGGTGAGCACCGAGGCCGTGGCGCCCACGCCCGCCATCTTTCCCGAGGCGCCGATGGCCGACGTCATGCTCACCAAGGATGACGTGCTGGCGGCGCTGGGCAAGCCCGGCATCACGCTGCTGGATGTGCGCGACGTGGACGAGTGGACCGGCGAAAGCTCCAGCCCCTACGGCCGCGACTTCGCGCCACGCAAGGGCCGCTTGCCGGGCGCCAAGTGGATCGAGTGGTACCGCTTCATGAAGCCCGGCCCGAACGGCCCGCAGATGAAGAGCCCGCTGGAGGTGCAGGCCGAATGCGCCACCGCCGGCATCAAGCCCAGCGACACGGTGTATCTGTACTGCTTCAAGGGCGCGCGCGCATCCAACACCTTTCTGGCGCTGAAGCAGGCCGGCTTCTCGGACGTGCGCATGTACTTCGGCTCGTGGAACGAGTGGTCGCGCGACCCCGCGCTGCCGATCGACGACGCGCCGCCGCTGGCCCTTGCAGCCTGATCCATTGCTTCTTTCAACCCCCTGACCCCTGTTGGCGGAGAACCCACCATGAGCGAAATCGCCGAACCCACCACCGTGAAAACCTACCTGCGCCCGATCGACCGCGACGGCCTGATGAAGTTTGCCGCCGCCGGCCGCGACAACCCGGCCAAGCGCGGCACCAACAAGGTCCACACCGTCACCGAGGGCCAGTACCGCACGCTGAGCTATGTGGGTGATCACGCGCCGGTGGTGGTGGACGAGCCGCTGCACCTGTTCGGCGAGAACACCGCGCCGGCGCCGGGCGAGATCGTGCTGTCGGCGCTCGGCGGCTGCCTGGCCGTGGGCATCACCGCGGTGGCCACCTGGAAGCAGGTGAAGCTGAGCAAGCTGGAGCTGTTTCTCGAAGGCGACATCGGCAACCCCGCCGCCTGGGGCGCCGGTGGCGCCGAGATGCTGCCGCCGCAGATGGGCTTCCAGGCCATCCGCGTGAAGGTGGTGGTGGAAGGCGACGCGCCGCGCGAGCTGCTCGACGAGATCGTGCAGCACGCCAACGTCTACTCGCCGGTGGCCAACTCGATGCGCAACCCCATCGCCTTCGACATCGCGCTGGCCTGAACACGGCCACCCGCAACCCCGCTGCAGCAAGGAGCCCGCCCATGGCCCTGGCCGACACCCTGGCACCGCCGATCCCGGCGCCACCCGCCGCCGCCGATCGCATGGCCACCATGCTCGATGCGGTGCGCGCCATCGCCCACGGCCCGCTGGCCGAGCAGGCCGATGTCATCGACCGCGGCCGCTACCCGCGCGAGGTGCTGCAGTCTCTCGGCGCGGTGGGTGCCTATGCCGCCCACCTGGGCCCGGGCGCGGCGGCCGGTGACTATGCCGCGGCCATCCGCGCGATGGCCGAGGTGTCGGCCGTGTGCGGCGCCACCGGCTTCATGGTGTGGTGCCAGCAGGTGTGCGGCCTGTACCTGCAGCAAAGCGGCAACCCGGCGCTGACGGGCGCGGTGCTGGCCGAACATGCCGCCGGCCGCCGCCTGGGGGGCACCGGCATGAGCAACCCGATGAAGGCCTATGCCGGCATCGAGCCGATGCTGCTGAAGGCGCGGCCGGTGCCCGGCGGCTGGCGCATCAACGGCACGCTGCCCTGGGTCAGCAACCTGGGGCCCGACCATTACTTCGGCACGCTGGCCACGGTGGAGGGTGGTGACGAGGAACTGATGTTCCTGCTGCGCTGCGATGCGCCCGGCGTGCAGCTGCGTGAATGCCCCAGCTTCAGCGCGATGGAGGGCACCGGCACCTGGGCCATCCGCTGCCACGAGCTGTTCATCGGCGAAGACGAGCTCATCGCCCGGCCGGCGCGGCCCTGGGTGGGCCGGGTGCGCGCGGGTTTCATCCTGCTGCAATGCGGCTTCGGCCTGGGCGTGGCGCAGGGCGCCATTGCCTCGATGTGGCGGGTGGAGCCGGCGCTGGGCCATGTGAACCGCTACCTCGAGGACCGCCCCGATGCGCTGCAGGCCGAGCTGGATGCGCTGTGGGCGCGCATCGAGGTGCTGGCACGCACACCCTTCGAGCCGGGCAACGCGTACTTCATCGATGTGCTCGATGCCCGCGCGCATGCCAGCGAGCTGGCGCTGCGCGCCGCGCAATCGGCGCTGATGCATGCCGGCGCGCGCGGCTACCTGCTGTCCAGCGATGTGCAGCGGCGCGTGCGTGAATCGCACTTCGTGGCCATCGTCTCGCCGGCCATCAAGCACCTGCGCAAGGAGATCGCGCGCCTGTCCACGCCGGAGCTGCCGGCATGACGGTGGCAACCACCGCCCACGATGCTGCAGCGGCGCTGCCCTGGCGGCGCTTCTTGTGCCGCGTGTGCGGCATCGTCTACGACGAGGCGCTGGGTGATCCCGATGGCGGCCTGCCGCCGGGCACGCGCTTCGAGGCCATTCCCGACGACTGGGCCTGCCCGGTGTGCGGCGTGGGCAAGGCCGAGTTCGAGCCGGTGTCCGACGCGCAGCCGGCCGTGGCGGCGCCGTCGGTCACGGTGCTGCCGCAGGCACGCCAGCCGGGCGTGGTGATCGTGGGCGCCGGCCGTGCCGGCTGGCAGGTGGTGCAGGCGCTGCGCGAGGCCGGCTGGGCCGGGCCGCTGAGCCTGGTGACCGCCTGCCCGGGCGATGTGTACGACAAGCCCCAGCTCAGCGTGGCCGTGGCGCGCGGCATCGACCCGCAGGCCCTGGTGCGCGAGCCGGCGGCCGTGGCCGCCGCGCGCTGGCGCGTGCAGCTGATCACCGATGCGGTGGCCGTGGCCATCGACCCGGTGGCGCGGCGCCTGCGCACCACCCGCGGCACGCTGCGCTGGCAGCACCTGGTGCTGGCCCATGGCGCGCAGCCGGCGCTGCCGGCCTGCCTGCCGCCCGCGCGGGTGTGGCGCGTCAACGATCTGGCGACCTATCAGAAATTAAGAGCGGCCTTGGACGGTGGTCCGCAGCGCCTGGCCATCGTGGGCGCCGGCCTGGTGGGCTGCGAGCTGGCCAATGACCTGGCGCTGGCCGGCCATGCCGTGAGCCTGCTCGACCAGGCCACGCGTCCGCTGGCGGCCCAGGTACCGGCCGAGGTGTCGCAGCGCCTGCTGGCGGCCTGGCAGACGCAGGGCCTGCCGATCCGCTTCGAGGGGGGCGTGGCCGTGGCCGGTGTCGAACCTGGTTCTGATGCTGGCGCCACGCGTTGGCAGCTGCGCCTGGCCGATGGCCGCCTGCTGGCCGCCGACCAGGTGATCGCCGCCACCGGCCTGCGCGCGCCCGACCGGCTGGCGCGCAGCGCCGGCCTGGCCTTCGATGCGGTGGCCGGCGGCATCGTGATCGACCCCGCCACGGCGGCCACCAGCGTGGCCGGCATCCATGCGCTGGGCGATTGCGTGGTGGAGCAGGGCCGTGCAAGCCGCTTCATCGCGCCGATCTCGCGCCAGGCCGCGGCCATCGCGGCGGCCATCAGCGGTCGGCCCTTGCCGCTGGCGGCGCCGGCCGAGGCCGAGTCGCTGCTGCGCATCAAGACCAACGCCATGCCGATCACGGTGCGGCTGCCCGCCGCGGCCTGAGCGGCCGCAGCGGCGAGTCACTTCGGGCTCAGACTGAGCCGGCTTCCTGACGCACCGCATACAGCGCCAGCTCCACATCGTTGCGCACGCCGGTTTTTTCGAGGATGCGTGCGCGGTAGGTGCTCACCGTGTTGGGCGAGAGCACCAGCTGCTCGGCGATCTCGCCCACGCTGGCGCCGGTGGCCAGCAGCCGGTAGACCTGGTGCTCGCGGTGCGACAGCAGCTCATGTGCCGGCCGCTCGCCGCCATTGCCGCCGCCGCCCAGTGACTGCGCCAGCTGCTCGGCCACCGCCGGTGTGATGAACAGGCCGCCGGCCGCCAGCTTGCGCACCGCGGCCACCATCTGCTCGGCATCGGCGCTCTTGTTCAGGTAGCCGGCGGCGCCCAGCTTGAGGCTGCGCACCGCGT
>CAYPDO010000158.1:3805-8683 GCA_964409495.1 uncultured Bordetella sp. | reverse complement strand
GTGCGCGCCATCCTCAAGCAGCACGGCACCACGGCCCTGGTGGTCACGCACGACCAGCTCGAGGCCTTTGCGCTGGGCGACCTGATCGGCGTGATGAACCAGGGCCGGCTGGAGCAGTGGGACAGCGCCTATGCGCTCTACCACCGGCCGGCCAGCCGCTTCGTGGCGCAGTTCATCGGCCACGGCGTGTTTGCGCCGGCGCACATCGTGGCACACGGCAGCGGCTACCGCGTGGAGACGGCGCTGGGCGTGCTGCAGGACATCGCCGACGGCCCGGCACCGCACGGCTACCTGAACAACGCCTGCGAGGTTCTGCTGCGGGCCGACGACGTGGTACACGACGACGCCAGCCCGATGAAGGCGCGCATCGAGCGCAAGGCCTTCCGCGGCGCCGAGTACCTGTACACGCTGCGGCTGGCCAATGGCGAGCCGCTGCTGGCCCTGGTGCCCTCGCACCACGACCATCCGGTGGGCGAGTGGATCGGCGTGCGCCCCGAGGTGGACCATGTGGTCACCTTCGGCCGGCGCGGGCCTGACGACGCCGGCTGATTCCACCGCGGCGGCCTGGTCCACGGCTGCCAGGGCGGCCAGAATGGCCCATGCCCGACAACCTGGACATCCGCCTGCTGTACCTGATCGCCATGCTCACGGCCCTGCTGCTGGCCCTGGCGATGCATCTGCTGCACCACCTGAACCCCGACACGCCGGGCGTTCGCTCGTGGCAGCTGGGCTCGGCGCTCGGCGCGATGGGCTTCGCGCTGGTGGCGCTGCGCGGCACGGCGCCCGATGCGCTGTCGATCGTGCTCGGCAACGGCCTGGGCGTGCTGGGCATCGCCCGGCTGATGCGCGGCCTGCGCGAGGCGCTGGGCCAGCCGCCGCAGCGTGTCGTCGAGCTGGCCGCCACCGCGGCCACCGTGGCGCTGTGCCTGGTGTTCACCTATCTGGAGCCCAGCCTCAGTGCACGCATCCGCGGCGTCTCGGTGATCTACATCCTGGTTGCGCTGCATGGCCTGCACCTGCTGTTCGGGCCCGCCGCCGCGGCGGATGCCAACCGCCTGTGCTGGTGGGCCATCGGCACCGTGGTGGCCGCGGCCGGCCTGAGCCATGTGCTGCGCCTGCTCACCTTCCCTGACCTGCCGGCCTCCGGGCAGAACTACCTGAACCTGCGCACCCCGCAGGAGGCGCTGGTGCTGGCCGTGCTGCCCGTGTACCACGTGACGCTGATCTTCACGCTGGTGTTCGTGATCTCCAGCCGGGTGATCGGATCGCTGGTCGACAGCGAGCGCGTGCAGCGCGGGCTGGTGCAGCGCCTGCGCACCAGCGAGCAGCAGCTCGAGACCCTGATCGCCCAGGCCCCGATGGCCATCGCGATGCTCGACGACCAGCTGCGCTACATCGTCACCAGCGCCGCCTGGCAGCGGCGCATGGCGGGCACCAGCGCCCCGTTGGCCGGCCTGCGCATCGGCACCCAGAAGCGCGTGATCCTGCCGCTGCAATGCCTGGGCGCCCACCAGCGCGTGCTGGCCGGCGAGACGGTGTCGGGCGAGTCCGACCCGCTGCAGTTCGAGGGTGAGCCGCTGCGCCTGTTCGACTGGACGGCCTCGCCCTGGCGCGACCCGGACGGCCGGGTGGGCGGGCTGATCCTGTGCGTGGAGGAGGTCACCGCGCGCGAGCGCGCCATCACCGCGCTGCGTGAATCGAATTCCAAGTTCGCCTCGGTGTTCCAGACCGGCCTGGTGGGCATGGCCATCAATGTGCTGCCCGAAGGCAGCTTTCTCGACATCAACGATGCCTGGCTGGACCTGCTGGGCTACCGGCGCGAGCAGATCGTGGGCCGCAGCGGCAACGAGCTGCAGCTGTGGGTCGACCCGCAGCAGCGCGCCCGGGCGCTCGACACGCTGATGCGCGAAGGCCGCGTGACCGCCGTCGACGCGCAGCTGCGCCACGCCGACGGCCACCCGGTGGACGCGCTGTTCTCGGCCAACCTGGTGCAGGCCGACGACCGGCAACTGTTCATCAGCATGCTCGCCGACGTGACGGCGCTGAAGGCCGCGCAGCGCTCGCTGCAGGCGCAAAAGGACGACCTGGAGCACACCGTGGACCAGCGCACGCGCGACCTGGCGCTGGCGCGCGACGCCGCCGAATCGGCCAACCGCGCCAAGAGCGCCTTCCTGGCCAACATGAGCCACGAGATCCGCACACCGCTCAATGGCATGCTCGGCATGGCCTACCTGGTGCGCCACTCGGGCATCGCGCCGGCCCAGCAGCAGCGCCTGGAGCAGCTGGAAGGGGCCGGCCGCCACCTGCTGCAGGTGATCAACGACGTGCTCGACCTGTCCAAGATCGAGGCCGGCGGCATGGTGCTGGAGCAGCGTCCCTTCCTGGCCGCCGAGCTCGAGGCCCTGGTCAGCGCGGTGGCGGCACCGCTGGCGGCCGCCAAGGGTCTGCGCCTGGCGATCGACCTGAACGCCATCCCGCCCACGCTGATCGGCGACAGCGGCCGTCTGGCCCAGGCGCTGATCAACCTGCTGTCCAACGGCATCAAGTTCACCGAGCGCGGCCAGGTGTCGGTCGCCGCCACGCTGCAGCAGATCGACAGCCAGGGCTGCGTGCTGCAGTTCGAGGTGGCCGACACCGGCATCGGCATGGACGAAGCCCAGCTGGCACGCATCTTCAAGCCCTTCGGCCAGGCCGACAGTTCGGTGACGCGGCGCTACGGCGGCACCGGCCTGGGCCTGGTGATCACCCGGCACCTGGCCGAGATGATGGGCGGCAGCGTGACGGTGAGCAGCCAGCCCGGCCGCGGCAGCCGTTTCCGGCTGTGCGTGCGCCTGGGCCTGCCGCCCGCCGGGGGCCACCACCCGGCCAGCAGCGCACCCGACGTGCACCAGGCACGCCGCGCCGAAGCCGCGCTGCGCACCCAGCTGGCCGGCCAGCCGCTGCTGGTGGTGGAGGACGACCTGCTCAGCCGCAGCTTCATGGCCGATCTGCTGGGCGACATGGGCCTGGCCTTCGACATCGCCGAAGATGGCGCGCAGGCCGTGGCCCTGTGCCGCGCCCAGCCCTATGCGGCCATCCTGATGGACCTGCACATGCCCACGCTGGGCGGGGCCGAGGCGGCGCGCCACATCCGCGCCCTGCCCGGCCATGCCGAGACGCCCATCCTGGCGATCACCGCCGATGCCGGCGAACAGCCGCGCGACGACTGCCTGCGCGCCGGCTTCGACGCGGTGCTGCACAAGCCACTGGAGCCGGCGCGCCTGGTGGAGGCGCTGGCGCGGGCCGTGGCGCGGCGCCAGCCCGGCGGCTGAGCGGCCACGCCGGCAGCCCTGCGGGGGCGCGGCTCAGGCCCGGCCGGGGCGCACCAGGTGCTCGTACACCGCGGTCTCCAGCGCCATGTAGCCAGTGAAGGATGCCGGATCGCCGAAGGGCAGGATCTGCGTGGCCCAGTAGCCGCCGACGCCGTTCTGGCGGTCGATCCAGTAGAACAGGTTGGCCAGGCCGGCCCAGCCCTGCGCGCCGGCCGGCCGCCCGGTGGGCGCCACCTCGTCGTTGATCATGAAGGGCAGCGACCACGACTTCGACTGCCCGGGGAAGAACTCGGCATCGTTGGACAGCGACGGGATCACGCCCGGCAGCATCGTGACCTTCAGCGCGCCATTCACCTTGGCCAGGTGGTTCTGCGTGGCCAGGCGCACCGTGTCGGCCTTCAGCACCTGGCCATGCTCGCCGCGGCCGTCGTTGAGCCACATGCGGATGAAGCGCATGTAGTCGCCCACCGTGCCGTACAGGCCATGGCCGCCCATGTGCACCTCGGGTGGCGAGGGCAGCTCGAAGTCCATGGCCGTGAGCGAGCCGTCGGCATTGCGCGCATGCATGCCGGCCAGCCGCGCGCGCAGGCCGTCGTTCAGCGCGAAGCTCATGTCGCGCATGCCCAGCGGCTCGAAGATGCGCGTCTTGAACACCTCGCCCAGGCGCTGGCCGGTGATGCCCTCCACCACCTGGCCCACCCAGTCGAGGTTGGTGCCGTACTCCCACTTCTGGCCGGGGTCGAACAGCATCGGCGTCATCAGCGCGGCCTTGCTGGCGGTGATGACGCTGGGCTGGCCCTTCTGCTCGGCCAGGCGCTGGTAGGTGGCGTTGAAGAAGTCGTAGCCGAAGCCACCGGTGTGGGTGAGCAGCTGGCGCGTGGTGGGCACGCTGCGCGGCGCGCGCAGCCTGGGTTCGCCGGCGGCGTCGAAGCCCTCGATGACCTGCAGCTTGGCGATGTCGGGCGCGTAGCGGCTGGCCGGTGCGTCGAGGTCGAGCCGGTCCTCCTCCATCAGCTGCAGCGCCGCGGTGGCGGTGATGGCCTTGGTGGTGGAGAACAGCGCGAAGGCGTCATGCGTGGTCAGCGGCACCTTGGTGTCGAGCCGGCGCACGCCGGCCGCGCCTTCGTAGACGTTGCGCTCGCGGTCGGTGACCATCGCCACCACACCGGGCACGCGCGGGTTGCTGTCGACCACGCCTTGCAGGATCTGGTGGGCGGCTTGCTGGAATCTTGTGTTCTGGGGGGTGTTCATGGTGCTTGCTCCTTCAGTTGATCGGGTTCACTGCATGTCAAAGCCGGGATAGCCCGCGGCCGCCACCTCCGCGCACTTCTGGCGGTAGGTGCCCACCCCGCCGGTGTACGAGAGCACGCGGCGCGGCTTGCCCGGCACGTTGGAGCCCAGGTACCAGGAGTTGGTCTTCGAGATCAGCGTGGCATTGGCCGTCTCGTCGTGGTGCGCCACCCAGGCGTCCTCGGCCGCGCGCGTGGGCTCGATCAGGTGCTTGCCGTGGGCGCGCATGTGGGCGATGCAGTCGCTGATCCACTCGGTCTGCTGCTGCAGGCAGGTG
>CAYPDO010000158.1:0-3795 GCA_964409495.1 uncultured Bordetella sp. | reverse complement strand
GTCATGTTGCACAGCGCGGCCGAGGGTGCCAGCGGCACGGCGGTGGTGAACATGTTCGGGTAGCCGTGCACCTGCAGGCCCATGGTGGTGCGGATGTCGCGGCCCCAGTCCTCCTTCAGCGAGCGGCCGCCGCGGCCGCGGATGTCGATGCGGGTGAGCGCACCGGTGCCGGCATCGAAGCCGGTGGCCAGGATGATCACGTCGAGCGCGTGCACCGTGCCATCGGCCAGCTCCAGGCCCTGCGGCACCACGCGCACGATGGCGTTGTCCTTCACGCTCACCGCCTCCACATTGGCGCGGTGGTACACCTCGAGGTAGCGGCTTTCCAGCGGCACGCGGTGGGTGCCGAAGCCGTAGTCGCTCGGGATCAGCAGCTCGCACAGGCGCGGGTCTTCCAGGCGCGCGCGCATCTTGCCGCGCACGAACTCCGAGATCTCGGCGCTCACCGCCTCGTCGAAGAACATCTCGCCGAACGAGGCCAGCCACAGCTTCAGCGAGCCGTTGGCATACACCTCCTCCAGCCGCGCCTTGCGCTGCGCCGGCGTGCAGTCGGCCCAGGCCACGGTGAAGTCGTACTCGAAGCCGGTGAAGGTGTTGGGCAGCGTGGCCTTCAGTTCCTCGAAACGCGCCTTGTACGCGGCCACGTCGTCAGCGCTGTACTGCGGGTTCTTCATCGGCAGCACGTACTGCGGCGTGCGGATGAACACCTTCAACTGCCCCACCTGGGGGGCGATGGTCTGGATGACCTGGATGCCGGTGGCGCCGATGCCGACCACGCCCACGCGCTTGCCAGCCAGATCGACCTTTTCCTTGGGCCAGCGCGAGGTGTGGAAGATCGGGCCCTGGAAGCTCTCCTGCCCCGGAAACACGCGCTCCATCGGCGCCGACAGCATGCCGCCGCAGGTGACCAGAAACTGCGTGTCGATGCGCTCGCCGCCATCGGTGCGCACCGTCCAGCGGCCGGTGCCTTCATTGAAGTGCGCGGCGGTGATGGTGGTGGAGAACTGGATGTCGCGGCGCAGGTCGAGCGTGTCGGCCACGTACTGCATCCAGCGCTCGATCTCGGGCTGTTCGGGGAAGCGCGAGCTCCAGCTCCAGCCCTTGTACAGATCCTCCGAGAACAGGTACTGGTAGATGTAGCTCTCGCTGTCGAACTTGGCGCCGGGGTAGCGGTTCCAGTACCAGGTGCCGCCCACGTCGCTGGCGTTGTCGTAGGCGCGCACGTTCAGGCCCTGCGCGCGCAGCTGGTGCAGCTGGTAGAGCCCGGCCACGCCGGCGCCGATGATCAGCGCGTCAAGGCTGCGGGTGGGGGTGGTGGTGGGAGTGGTGTTCATGAATGGTCTCCTTGGCTTCACGACATCTGCGCGCCAGCCGTCAGCCGCAACGCGCCAGCGCACGGTAGGCCCCAGGCCCCTGCGCGGTCTTGAAGAAAGGGAACAGTTCGTTGAACGATCCGTGGTGCGGGGCCCCGGACTTTCCCGGCCCCGTCAACATCACAAGGTGCGAAGGAACCGTCGCGAGCGGGCTCAGGGTGGTTCGAGCAACGCAGCCGTACACCCGTACGGCGAGTCGCGCAGGGCCGCCATGTGCCCGCGCAGCAGGTTCATTCGCACCTTGTCAGTGCTGCAGGCGGAACTGCCCGGGCGTGAGGCCCAGCTTGGCGCGGAACATGCGCGTCATGTGCGCCTGGTCGGAGAAGCCGGCCGCCGCGGCCACCTCCTTCAGCGACAGCCCGCCCGTGCGCAGCAGCTGCTGGGCGCGCTGCACGCGCCGCTCCACCACGAAGGCATAGGCCGAGAGGTTCAGCGTGCGGCGCAGGTGGCGGTTGAGCGTCCACACGCCCATGCCCAGCGCCTGGGCCAGGTCTTCCAGCGTGATGCTGTGGTGCAGGTGGGCGTCGACATACGCTTCCAGCCGCGCCAGCTCGCGCTCGCTCAGGCGGCCGGGCTCGCTGGGCGTCTTGAACTGGCAGGTGGCGTAGCTGCGCAACAGGTGCACCGCCAGTTGCACCGACAGCGCCTCGGCATACAGCGGGCCGCCGATGCCCTGGTGCATGGCCTCGCGCGTGACCTCGCCGGCAATGTGGCCCACCACCGGATCCAGGCCGCGCAGCACATCGTGCAGGTGCACCTCGGCCACCTCGCGGCCCTGCATGTCGCCCGCCACGCGGCACATCAGCGCCTCGGTGAGGTAGACGTGCGAGACCTCGAGGTCCTCGGTCCAGTGCCAGTGCGAATCGGCCGAGCGCGACAGCAGCGAAAAGTGCCCCGGCTCGCAGGTGGTGCGCGTCCAGCGGCCGTCGAACTGGCGGTCCATCGGCGTGTGCCCCTGCCGGTAGTGCACCAGCAGAAAGCAGTCCATCGGCGGAATCTCCACGTCCTGGCCATGGTAGTGGTAGCTGCGCTGGGCCACGCCCTTCCAGCCCAGATCGTCGCTGGCACACAGGATGTCGCCCGGCACCCACAGCGGCAGCTCGGCCACCGAGATCAGGCCGCGCTCGAACTTGGCCGCGTCGGGCGGCCGGGCCGTGCTTGCGGGTTTCATGCGCCCTCCTGCGGCAAAGGCGTGGGGTCGCGGCGGGCCGGCTGTGGCACCGATGCGCCGGGGATCGGATTGCAAGGGTTTCCGCCCAGGCCCGCCATCGGCATTCACCCGGTGCCCCCCATGGGCGTCGCATCGACCGCACCGTGGGCGTGTCACGTCCTGGCGCAGCGGCGGCGCCCAAACTGTCGCGACCGGCGGTGACCGAGAATCGGGCCATGAAATCTCCCCCCCGCCTGCAGGTGCTGATCGACGAGGGCCTGATCGACGGCGTGATGCGCCAGCTCAAAAGCGGCAAGGAAGCCGATGTCTACGTGGTGCGCGTGGGCGACGACACCGTGGCCGCCAAGGTCTACAAAGAGGCACAAAAGCGCGGCTTCCGCCAGGCGGTGGACTACACCGAGAACCGCAAGGTGCGCAACAGCCGCCAGGCGCGTGCGATGGCCAAGGGCACCAAGTTCGGCCGCGAGCAGCAGGAAGCCGCCTGGCAGAGCGCCGAGGTGGATGCGCTGTACCGCCTGGCCGCCGCCGGCGTGCGCGTGCCGCGGCCGCTGAACTTCCACGAAGGCGTGCTGCTGATGGAGCTGGTGGTCAACGCCGAGGGCGACGCCGCGCCACGCCTGAACGACCTGGCCTTCAGCCCCGCCGACGCCCGCCGCCACCACGATGCGCTGGTGCGCGAGGTGGTGCGCATGCTGGCCGCCGGCGTGGTGCATGGCGACCTGTCGGAATTCAACATCCTGCTGGCCGCCGACGGCCCGGTGATCATCGACCTGCCGCAGGCCGTGGACGCCGCCGGCAACAACCATGCGCCGCGCATGCTGATGCGCGACGTGGACAACCTGCGCCGCTTCTTCGGCCAGTTCGCGCCCGAGCTGCTGGCCACGCGTTTTGGCCCGGAGATCTGGTCGCTGTATGCCGGCGGTCTGCTGCAGCCCGACACGCCGCTGACCGGCCGCTACGAGCCCCAGGCCGGTGCGGTGGACCTGAGCGCCGTGCTGCGCGAGATCGACGACGCCCGGCGCGAGGAAACCGAGCGCCTGCAGCGCCTGGGCTGATCCAAGCGGCGATGGCCACGGCGCTGAAGTACCTGCAGGGCTACCCGCCGGCACTGCTGGCCCAGGTGCGCGCGCTGATCGACGCCGGCCGCCTGGCCCAGGTGGTGGCCGAGCGCCACCCCGAGCCCAACCTCGTGCGCAGCGAGCGCGCGCTGTACGAGCATGTGTGCGCCATGAAGGCGCGCCACATGCGCAG
>CAYPDO010000157.1:0-8736 GCA_964409495.1 uncultured Bordetella sp. | reverse complement strand
TGCGGGCCGTTCATGAACCACTTCTGCCCCGGGCTGGTGGACATGATGCGCGCCCAGAAGCCGACCGCCCAGCGCTGGGAACGGGTGGAGCGTGTTGAGAGTGCGCGCAAGAACTTCGCCTACACGCTGGGCAACATGCCGCCCAATTGCTGGCTTCGCGAGGACGCCGAGAAGGCCGCCAAGGAGGCCGACTTCCTGGCCGCGACCATCCGCTGATCGCATGCTGCTGCCCGGGCGCTGAGGGCGCCGGGTGGCCATGTCAGCGCGTGCCATCGCCGATGGCTTCACGGGCCGGTGCGGCTTTCAGCCGCCGCCCCAGCGTCACCAGTGTCCCGGGCAGGCTGGCGGCCACGCCGTACAGCGCCGCGCGCCGGTTGGGCAGGGTGCGCCAGCTCTGCCACATCACCCGGCGGGCCTCGGCCTGGCGCTGTTGCGAGAAGTACCAGTAGCCCAGGTCGGCCAGCGTGGCTGCCACATAGCCATCGGGGTGCACGCCCCAGGCACGCATGCTGTCGCCGGCCCAGGCGCGGATCACCCGCGCCATGTCCACGTAGCCCTTGAGCATCGGCTCGACCGAGCGCGTGACGTTGCTGTCGTGCTCAACCCGGATCTCCTGCACGCTGGGCACGCAGGCGATGGCATGCCGGGCGGCGATGCGCAGCCACAGCTCCAGATCCTCGCCATAGCGCAGGCGCCGGTCAAATCCGCCGAGCGACTGCAGCAACTCGCGCTGTGCCAGCACCGTGCTGGTGTTGACGAAGTTGATCTGCAGCAGCAGGCGCGGCGCATCGGGGATGGCCGCGCCGGCCAGGCGCTCGAACATCGGCAGCATGCCGCGTTTGGCGAAGTTGGAGTCGACCATTCGCCGGCCGTCACCATCCTCGATGGCCATGTCGGCGCACACCAGGGCGATGGCCGGGTCGCGCTGCATGGCCTGCACCTGCAGCATCAGCTTGTCGGGCAGCCAGCGGTCGTCGGTGTCGAGAAAGGCCACCAGGTCGCCACGCGCCTCCTGGATGCCGCGGTTGCGCGCGGCAGACGGGCCGGCGTTGTCCTGGCGGATGTAGCGGATGCCATCACCGAGCGCCGCTACCACCGCGGCGGTGTCGTCGCTGGAGCCATCGTCGACGATGACGATCTCGTGGCACGGGTAGGTCTGCGCCCGGATGCTGGCCACCGCCGCGCCAATGAAGCGCGCCCGGTTGTAGGTGGGGATCACCACCGAGACGGTGGGCGATGTGGCGGGGCTGGGCATCACGACACCTGCTGCGGGCCCAGCACCCGCGCGTAGACGTCTTCCACCTGGCGCACATGCTCGCTGATGGCGAACACGCGCAGTGCCTGGGCGCGTGCGGCCTGGCCGAGCGCGGCGCACAGCGCGGGGTCGTCGTGGGCCTGCGCGATCTTGGCCGCCAGATCCGCCGCATCGCCGGGCTTGAACAGCAGGCCGGTGCGGCCGTGGTCGATCATCTCCACCGCGCCGCCGTGGTTGGGCGCCAGGATCGGCCGCGACATGGTCATGGCCTCGATGATCATCGTGCCCAGCGGCTCGGGCGAGGTGGAGGCCGACAGCACCACATCCAGCCCGTTGTAGACCTGGGCCATCTGGCTGACATGGCCGGTGAAGACCACGCGGCCCTTGAGGTGCGGCTGCTCGGCCAGCTGGCGCAGCTCGGCCTCGAAGTACTGGCATTCGTCGGGCGTGCCGCCGACGATGGCGAACACCACATCGGGCAGGCGCTCGGCCAGCAGGTCCATGGCCTCGAAGAACAGGCGCTGGCCCTTCCACGGGATCAGCAGGCCCACCAGGCCGACCACGAAGGCCTTCGGCGGCAGGCCGTGGCGGGCGCGGAAGGCCTGGCCATCGGCCTGGGTGTCGAGCTTGTCGAGCTCGATGCCGTCGTAGATGTAGCTGCGCGCGCGCTCGGGCACGCCGATGCGGCCGATGCTGTCGGACACCCAGCGCGACACGGCGATGAAGTAGTCGGGCAGCTTGAAGAACGAATGCATCATCAGCGAGCCCTGCTGGTCGCCGCGCACATGGGCCACCACCGGCACGCGCATCAGCTTGCCGGCCAGGATGGCGGCGCGGTTGCACAGCGGCTCGTTGTTCACATGGATCAGCGCCGGGCGGAAGCGCAGCACCGTCCACAGCGTCTGCAGGAAGGACGGCAGGAAGTTGCACACATCGTCCAGCCGCGCCAGCACCTGGTTGGCCACCCAGCGCAGGCCTGGCACGGCATCGGGCCAGGTGGCGGCGGCCAGCTGGCGCTTCATCGACACCACGTCCACGCGGCGGTCGGGGATGTGGCGCCACTTGGCCTCGCCGGCGATGTCCTGGTACTTGCTGTCGCCCAGGCCGGTGATGACCATCGGGTCGAAGCGCTGGCGGTCGAGGTTGCGCACCAGGTGGCGCAGGCAGATGATCGCGCCGCCGTAGCCGATGCCGTTCTCGACATACAGCACGCGCATGCCGGTGCCGGCCGATGCCTGGCCGCGCGGAGCCTGGCCCAGCAGGCGGGCGTAGATCTGCTCGTAGCGCGTGGCCACCGAGCCGATCGAATAGCGCTCGAGCGCGGTCTGGCGCGCGGCGGCGCCGAGCGACTGGCCATCGGCAGAGAAGCAGCGCCGCACGGCCAGGGCCAGCTCATCGACATCGTCGGGCGCGTAGGTCCAGCCGGTGCGGCCGTCGTCGATCAGTTCGCGGCTGCCGCTGGTGCGGGCGGCCACGCAGGGCAGGCCGCAGGCCATGGCCTCCAGCACCACGTTGGGCAGGCCTTCCTTGAAGGACGGCAGGATCAGCACGTCGGCGCACTGGTAGTAGGGCAGCACGTCGGCATGGAAGTCGTGCAGCATGAACCACTGCGGCTCGGCCGCGGCCAGTTCTGCCAGGCGGCGGCGCAGTGCGCCATCAGCATCGTCACGCCCCTGCGGACCGACGGCCAGCAGCAGCGCACCGGTGCCAAAACCCTGCTGCGCCACCCACTGCTCGGCCAGCCAGGCGATGTTCTTGCGCTGGTCGAGCACGCCGACGAACAGCGCGATGCGCCGGCCCTCGGGCACGCCCAGCTGCTGGCGGCGGCCGGCCAGCTGCGCGCGCGGCAGGGACTGGAAGCGTGTGGTGTCCACGCCGTTGGGCACATGGTGGATCTGCGCCGCGGGCAGACCGCCATCGCGGAACTCGTCCACCAGATCGTGGCTGATGGCCACGCAGGCATCCACGCTGCGCAGCATGGCCTGGTGCAGGCGGCCGACCACCGGATGCGACAGGCCTTGCAGGTCATCGCGGGCCAGGCTGGCTTTGATCAGCGACTTCATGCCCACCAGCCGCGCCAGCGGGCCGATGAAGGCATTGGTGAAGTAGGCGCCGTGGCTGTGCAGCACATCAAAATCATGCCGGCGGGCCCAGACATAGCGCGCCAGGTTGAACCACAGGCGGAACTCGCGGTGCTTGCGCATGCGGCCGGGCTGCAGGCGCTGCACCTGGAAGCCGTCCACCTCGCAGCGTTCCGGCAGGCCGGCCCAGCGGTTGGTGACGAACTCCACCGCATGGCCGCGCGTGCGCAGTTCGCGCGCCAGGGTCAGCGCCTGCAGGGCCGCGCCGCTGTACTCGGGCGCGAAGTACGCCGTGTACATCAGGATGCGCGCCGGGCGGGCCGGTGGCGGGGCGGGGCGGTCGGAGAACTTCATGCGGCCGGGCAGACGGTCAAGGCGGGGTGATCCGAGGCGGGGTCGGGTGCGGCGCGGGCAGTGCGCTGTCGGGCGCCAGCCAGGCGCTCAGCATCACCAGGGCCCAGACGCGGAACATCAGCGTGCGCTCACCCGCCAGAAAGCGCCGTGCCAGTTCGGCCACGCCATCGGGTGACAGCAGGCCCAGGCGCTGCCAGCGCGGCGCAGCCAGGTGATGACGGACGAGGGCATGGTTGTCGGCCGCCAGAAAGGCGTGCAGCGGAAAATCGAAACCATGCTTCGGGGCGTCCCAGATTGCGCGAGGCACGTAGCGTGCCAGAAGCGCGCGAAGGATGCGCTTGGGCTGCCCCGGCAAATAACGGAAATCGGGGCGTAGTTGGCGCATGTGGCCGGCCACCTCGGGGTGCCAGAACGGGTAGCGCAGCGCCAGGCCGCTGATGCGGGCGCCCTGGTTCAGCCTTTCGCTGGGCATCACGTTCATCAGGGCACTGTAACGCTCGAAGTGCGTTGCCCGCGGCAGGCTGTCGAAGCAGCGGTAGAAGCGGCTCTGTGCCAGGTTCACCGGCTCGCCGCACAAGGCCTCGATCTCGGCGCGGCGAAAACCGCGCCAGCGGATCATGGTTTCAGCCGGATGCTCGAAGTCGACCAGCGGCGCCTGGCCGGCCAGGGCCGGCACCCGGCGCATCATGGCCAGCGCGCGCTGGCGCCAGCGCAGCGGCAGCCGGCTGCCCCACGACACCGCCAGGCGCACATGACGGGCCGGCAGCAGGCCCACGATCTCGTCGGCGCCGCTGCCTTCGAGGGCCAGATCATGCTGCGCGCGGGCGTGGTCGAAGGCCAGCACGGTGGCCAGCGTGGCCGGGTCGGCCATCGGCTGCTCGAGGTGCTGCGCCACGCGTGCCAGCGTGGCCAGGTACTGGTCGTGACCGAAGCGCAGCACCTGGTGGCGCAGCCCCAGGTGCGCGGCGATGCGCGCCGCGGTGGGGGTCTCATCGAAGGACTCGCCGTCGAAGCCGACAGTCAGCGTGGCCACGTCGGGGCGCTGGCGCGCCGCGATGGCGGCCAGCAGGGCCGAATCGATGCCGCCGCTGAGCATCACCACCGGGCGTTCCGCGCCGCTCAGGCAGGCGGCCACGGCGGCCTGCAGGCGCGCATCGACCGCGTCGACCGCGGCCTCGAAATCGCCCGGCGTGGCGGCATGGCCGGCGCCTGCCGCGGCCGTGGCCGCGGCCGCGCTCGCGCTGGCCTGCACGCGGCCGGCCTGCCACTGCAGCCACTCGCCGGCATCCACCGCCTGTGCACCGTGCAGGATGCACTGCGGCGCGCTGATGTCCAGGAAGCGCAGGTACTCGTGCAGGGCCGGGCGCGAGACCCCGGCCTGCGTTCCAGGCTCGCCGGGCAGCGCGCGCAGCTCGGGCAGGCTGGCCGCAAAGGCGATGTGCTCGGCCGTGGCCTTGTAGAACAGGTTCTGCAGGCCGGAGTCGTCGCGAAACAGCCGCAGTTCGCGGCCTTCGCGCAGGGCCAGCGCGTACACGCCGTCCAGTTGCGCGGGCAGCGCCTGGCCCCACTGCCGCCAGCCGGCCAGCAGCAGCACCGGCACGGCCGTGTCCTCGGGCAGGCCGAGCCGGCGCGCCAGCGCGTGGCGGTTGACGATGTCGCCCCACACGCCGAGGCTGCTGGCGCCTTCGTGCACCCACGGGCCGTGGCAGTGACTCAGCGTGCCGCTAGCCTGGACATTGCCGGCCGCCGCACCGATGCTCAGCACGCCGGCCAGGCTGGCGCCGGGCTGGCGGAGGTGGGCGGGCGGGCGGCTCATCGCGGCGTCTGCGGCCGGCCCGGCCTCAGCGCTGCCCGCCGGCCAGGTAGGCCTCGAGCCGCTGCTTGAAATCGGCACCGCGGCGCAGTTCATCCCAGCCGCGCAGGTAACCCAGGTTGGTGGCCAGGTTGCGTGCCAGCGCGATCAGCGGCACGTGGATGAAGCGGTCGCTCGCCACCCCCGGCGCATGGCGCAGCAGGCGCAGATTGGGTGCGACCAGGGTGCGGGTCAGTTGCACCAGCACGCCGCCGGCCAGCACCAGTAGCCAGGGCTGCCAGGGCGACAGCAGCAGCGTCACCGCCAGCAGCGCGTAGTAGCGCAGCCAGTACCAGCTGCCGCGCAAGTCGCCGTTGGCAATGCGGCCATTGCCGCGGCCGTAGAGGTAGAACATCTTGGTCAGCTTGCGCAGCGAGGGCCGCGGCCGCCACGACAGCAGCGAATCGGGCGCATACACCACGCGGTGGCCGCCCAGCTTGCCGGCGGCAATGGCGAACAAGGTGTCTTCGCCGGTGTAGAGCCATTCGGGGTAGCCGCCGACGCGTTCCCACACCACGCGGCGGAAGGCCGAGGAGCGACCGTAGAACATGCCGCGCTGCGACGCGCTGCCCAGATCGGGCACCGACATCAGCCCGGCATAGAACTCGAAGCGGTTGGCCGACACCGGCACGAAGCGCCCGCCCACCGCGCCCACCGCGGGGTCGTCGCGCAGCGGCTGCAGCAGCGCGGCCAGCCAGTGCACATCGGGCCGGCAGCCGCCATCGGTGACTGCCAGCACATCGCCGCTGGCCAGGCCGATGGCGATGTTGCGGCCGCGCGAGATGTTGACGCCCGGTGCCACATGCAGCTTCACGCGCGCATCGCGCGCGGCCCATGCCTGCAGCCGCGCCAGCGTGTCGTCGCGCGAGCCGCCATCGACGATCACGATCTCGTCGGGCGGCCGGCTCTGGGTCAGCAGAGCCTCGAGCAGCTCGTCCATGCCCGGCCCTTCGTTCAGCACGGTGAGGATGACGCTGACCTTCATGGTGTCCCCATCCGCCGGCGCATCGCCAGCCACTGCACGCTGCGGCACGCTCAGGCCGTGGCGTTTCGACAGCGTGTTTCCCAGGACTGCAGCCACTGCTCCAGCATCATCAGGATCCACACCATCTCGCCGTAATAGCCGGGATGCTCGGCCAGGTGGCGTTCTAGCAGCGCGTTGATGAACTCGCGCCGCACGATGCCGCGGCCAGCCAGGCTGTGCAGTGAATCAGCGGCCAGCTGCTTCAGGCCCGCATGCCGGTTGGCCCACACGCCGAAGGGCAGGCCGAAGCCCTGCTTCTTCTTGGTGATGATCTCGTCGGGCAGGAAGCCGCGCAGTGCCTCCTTGAAGAACCAGCGCAGCTTCAGGCCCTTGAGCTTGTAGGCCGAGGGCAGGCGCAGCGAGAAGTCGACCAGCGCCTCATCAAGGAACGGGAAGCCCACCGCCACGCCGGCCAGCGCGGTGGTGCCGCACACCTTGGGCAGATCGGCCTCGGCCAGCGTGTAGCGCCAATCGAAGGCCAGCATGCGGTTGAGCGCGCTGGCTTCGCGCACCAGGTTCCACACGCCCTGTTGCTGATGCAGCGGGCCGTTCAGATCGACGCCGGCCAGGAAGTCGGCGGTGAACACATCATGGATGCCCAGGCGCAGCAGCAGGTTGTACATCTGCATGCGGTCGGGCAGCGGCACCTTGGCCTGCTCGACATAGCTGCGGCCCTTGCGCGCCAGCGGCAGGCTGCCGATGGGCGTGCGCTCGAGCAGCGGCTCGAGCAGGCCGCTGCGCAGCGGCGCGGGCACCGCGTCGTACCAGCCGAACACGCGCTGCTTGGCATAACGCGCATTGCCGCCAAACAGCTCGTCGCCGCCATCACCGGCCAGAAGGCGGGTGACGCCGTCCTCGCGCGCCATCTTGGCGCAGTAGTAGGCCGGCAGTGCCGACGAGTTGCCGAAGGGCTGGTCGTAGTGCGCCGCCACCATCGGAATGCTGCGCACCAGGTCGTCGGGCGTCACGTAGTACTCGTGGTGCTCGGTGCCGAAGCGCTGGGCGGCGATGCGCGCGAAGGCCATCTCGTCGTAGCCCTCGGCCTCGAAGCCGATCGAGTAGGTGGCCGCGGCGCGGCCCCGAGGCCAGGCCGATCATGCCGGCCACGGTGGAGCTGTCGGTGCCGCCGCTCAGAAAGCAGGCTGGCTTGCTGCCGTCGAGCTGGCGGCCGACGGCGCCCTGCACGGTGCTGCGGAATTCTTCAGCCAGCGTGGCGAAGTCGGCTTGCCGGGTTTCCTCGAAACGCGGCACCCAGTAGGGCTGCACGCTGAGCTGGCCGTTCTTGAACACCGCGCAATGCCCGGCCGGCAGCCGCTGCACACCGCGAAACACCGTGCGTGGCGAGGGCACGACGTGGAAGTAGAGGTAGTCGAACAGCGATTGCGGATCCACCTCGGCCACCGGCGGCAGGGCGGCCAGGGTGTCGGCCCGCTCGGCGACGTGCAGCACGCCATCGATGATGCGATAACACAGCGAGCGGATGGCGAAACGGTCGACGGCCATCACCGTGCTGCCATCGGCCTGGGTGCTGGCGACGGCGAACTCGCCGCTCGCGCCGGCCGCAGCGGCAGCGGGCGCCGCATGCGCGAAGGCGGCGGCCCAGGCGGCCTGGGCGCCCTGATCGGCGGCCAACGCGGCCAGCGCCGGCTCAGCGAATCGCGGCCTGCCCAGGCTCAAGGACGGCACTGGCATCGGAACGGCCGGCATGTTCACACCCGGTAGTAGTCGCGGTACCAGCGCACGAAGCGTCCCACGCCCTCGTCGATCGAGGTGCCGGGGTGGAATCCGGTCCAGCGCGCCAGCTCCGACACATCGGCGAAGGTGGCCGGCACGTCGCCAGGCTGGATGTCGCGCAATTCCTTGATCGCGGTCTTGCCGGTGTGGCGCTCGATCGCGGCGATGAAGTCGACCAGTTGCACCGGGTTGTTGTTGCCGATGTTGAACACCCGGTAGGGCGCCCAGCTGCTGGCGGTGTCGGCATGCGCCTTGTCGTAGGCGGCATCGGCCTCGGGCGGGCGGTCCAGCGTGTGCACCACACCGGTGGCGATGTCGTCCACGTAGGTGAAATCGCGCACCATCTTGCCGTGGTTGAACACCTGGATCGGCGTGCCGGCCAGGATGGCCTTGGTGAACAGGAACAGCGCCATGTCGGGCCGGCCCCAGGGGCCGT
>CAYPDO010000156.1:0-8758 GCA_964409495.1 uncultured Bordetella sp. | reverse complement strand
CGGCCAGCTGGTTGGCCTGGGCCGCCGAATCGGCGCTCTGGCGCACGGTGCCGGTCATCTGCTCCATCGCGCTGGCCGTCTGCTGCAGGTTGCCGGCGGCCTGCTCGGTGCGCTGGCTCAGGTCGGCATTGCCGCTGGCCACCTCGGCGCTGGCATGCTGGATGCTGTCGGCCGCGTGGCGGATGTCGGTCACCAGCGTGGCCAGGCGTGACTGCATCGCGGCAATGGCCTGCAGCAGACGGCCGATCTCGTCACGGCCGCGGTGTTCGATGCGGTTGTTCAGCTCGCCCTCGGCGATGCGCTCGGCCACCTGCACGGCGCGCTCGATCGGGCCCTGGATGCTGGCGGTGATGCGCCAGGCCACCACGCAGCCCAGCGCCAGCGCCGCCGCCACCAGCACCAGCTCGACGCCCAGCGCCTGCCGCGTGGCGCCCTGCGCGGCCTCGGCCAGCGCGGCGTTGTCGCGCACCTGCTGCTGGATCAGCGCATCCACCTTGGCGCGCCACTGCAGTTCCAGCGGGCGCAGCTGCAGCGTCAGCGTCATCGTGGCGTCGATGTTCTCGCCCCGCTTGCCCTGCTGGGCGGCGCGCTCCACCAGCGGGATGGCCTTGGCGGCCAGCGCCACGATTTCGGCCAGCTGTTCACGCTCGGCCTGCGCCGCGTCGGCCATGGCCGCCACCAGCGCCTTCTCGGCGCCGGCATAGGCGGTGCGGGCCTTCTCGAGCACGATCAACTCGCTGTCGATCTCCTTGACGTCGGTGAGCAGCGTGATCGAGCGCGCCTGGATCGACATGGCATTGATCTGGTCCAGCAGCGCATGTGCCAGTTCGCTGCGGCGGTTGTTCACCTCGACGATCTGCTGCACCTGGGCACCCGTGCGCTGCAAGGCCCAGCCCGACACCGCGGCCACCGCCAGCATCAGCAGCAGCAGGGCACCACAACCCAGCCACAGCCGGGTGCGGATCGAGGCTTGAAGAATCGATGTCATCCGTGTTGTCTCCTGTGTGTCACGGCGGGCCCCGGGGCCGATGCAGGCGGCATTCTCGGCAGGCGGGCCGGGCGCCATCGTTGGAAATATCGGTGCCGGCCTGTGCCAAATGAGGACATGGTGCGCTGTTACGCTCAACGACCGTGAACCAATGCCCGAAGCCCATGTCCGCGACCGCGAACCACCCCGCCGCGCTGGGCATCGACGTGGGCGGCACCAAGCTCGAGGCCCAGCTGCTGGCTGCCGACGGCACGCTGCTGTGGCGCGAGCGCCGGCCCTCGCCCGCCGGCGACTACACGGCGATGCTGCAGGCCATTGCCGCGCTGGTGGCCGGCGCGCGCGCCGCGGCGCCGGGGCCCATCAGCATCGGCCTGGGCACGCCCGGCAGCCTGACGGCCGAGGGCCGCATCAAGAACGCCAACACCCGGTGCCTGAACGGCCGCGCGCTGGCCGACGATCTGCAGGCCTGCCTGGGCCAGCCGGTGCGCCTGGCCAACGATGCCAACTGCCTGGCCCTGTCAGAGGCCACCGATGGCGCAGGGCAGGGCGCCGGCGTGGTGTTTGCCGCCATCCTGGGCACCGGCACCGGGGCCGGCATTGCGGTGGACGGCCGCGTGCTGGTGGGCCCCAACCGCCTGGCCGGTGAGTGGGGCCACTACCCGCTGCCCTGGGCGCCGGCCGACGAGCCCCGCCTGGCCTGCTATTGCGGCCAGCGGGGCTGCGTGGAGACCCTGGTCAGCGGCCCCGGCATGGCCGCCGACCATGCGCTGCACCATGGCGGCAGCGCCAGCGCGCAGCAGATCGCCGCTGCCGCCGAGGCCGGCGATGCCGATGCCCAGGCCACGCTGGCGCGCTGGCAGCAGCGCCTGGCGCGCGCGCTGGCCGGGGTGATCAACCTGTTGGACCCGGATGTCATCGTGCTGGGTGGCGGCCTGTCGCGCATGGCCGCCACCTACGACGTGGTGCCGGCGCTGTGGCAGCAGTGGGTGTTCTCGGGCGGCCTGCGCGAGCCGGTGCGCACGCGGCTGCTGCCGGCCCTGCATGGCGATGCATCCGGGGTGCGCGGGGCGGCGTGGCTCTGGCGCTGAATGGGCGTTGATCGGTTGCTGATCCGGCGCTGAGCGGGCGCCTGCGGTCCCGGCGTGCGTGGCGGCCATGCCATCGCCAGCCCGCCAGGCACCGCCCCGTCCGGCCCGGTGCCCTCACATCTGCCGGAACAGGTGCAGAAAGCTGCGGCTCACCGGCAGGGTTTCGGGGCGGCCGCGCAGGTGCACATCGGCCGTGTCATTGGCGCCGCGCACCACCTGGGCGATGGCACGCAGGTTCACGATCACCGAGCGGTGCACCTGGGCGAAGCATTCGGGGTCGAGCTCGTCCACCAGCTCGCGGATGGGCTTGCGGATCAGCGCCTCGCCGCCCTGCCACACCACCAGGGTGTACTTCTCGTCGGAGCGCAGGTAGATCACCTCGTCGACCGGGATCAGACGCACCGCATTGCCCACCGAGGCCTTGATCCACTGCAGCCAGGCACGGCCACCGGCATGCTGCAGGCGTGCGGCCAGGCGCGCCAGCACGGCGTCGATGCGGCCCGAGCCGTCGTCGGGCGCGTCGGCATCGGGCGCGCCGTCGCCCGGCAGTGCCAAGGCCGGCGCCGCCGCGGCGCCGGGGCTGAGCAGCCGCTCGCGCAGCCGGGCCACGGTGTCGTCGAGCCGGTGGGCCTCGAAGGGCTTGACCAGATAGTCGACCGCCCCCTGCTCGAAGGCCTGCACCGCGTACTGCTCGTAGGCGGTGACGAACACCAGCTGGCTGCGCCGGCCGGTTGCTGCCGCGCTGTCGGCGCCCACGGCACCGGAGGCACCCGGGGCGTCCGCCCGGGCGGCCAGGCGTTCGGCGGCCTCGGCCTCGCGGATGGCGCGGGCCGCATCCACGCCCGACAGGCCGGGCATGTGCACGTCGAGGAACACGATGTCGGGCCGGTGCTGGGCGCACAGCGCCACCGCCTCGCGGCCATTGCGCGCCTGGGCCACCACCTGCAGCGCCGGCCACAGCCGGGCCAGGTGGCTGGCCAGGTGATCGCGCAGCAGCGGCTCGTCGTCGGCGATCAGGCAGGTCGTCGGGTGCATGGCCTGGGCTCGGGCGCGCTCAGGCATGGCGCGGCACCCGGATCTCGGCGCACACGCCGTGGGGCGCCATCTCGGTCAGCTCGAGCCGCGCGCCGCTGCCGTACACGCTGGCCAGGCGCTCGCGCAGGTTGGCCAGGCCGGTGCCCGGCGCGGCCGTGGATGCCATGCCCACGCCGGTGTCGGCCACGCTCAGCACCAGCAGGCCGTCGGCGGGCACGGTGCTGGCACTGACCTCGATCTGGCCGCCATCCTCGGCCGGATCGATGCCGTGGCGCACGGCGTTCTCCACCAGCGTGAGCAGGGCCATGGCCGGAAAACGCAGGCCCTCGACGCCGGGCTCGACACGCACCGCATAGCGCAGCCGGTCGGGCATGCGCAGGTGCATCAGCTCGAGATAGGCGCGCACCAGGGCCAGCTCGTTGGCCAGCGTGGGCAGGCCGCCGTCCTCGTGCAGGCGCGGCAGCGCCGCGCGCAGGTAGGCGATCAGGCTGCGCAGCACCTCGGGTGCGCGCGGCGAGCCGGTTTCCACCAGCGCCTGCACATTGGCCAGGGTGTTGAACAGGAAGTGCGGCTCGATCTGCGCGGTCAGCAGCGCCAGGCGCGCATCGACGGCCTGGCGCGCCAGCTCGGCCTGGTGCAGGTCGAGCTGCAGCCGCAGCCTGTGCGCCTGGGCTTCGCGTTCACGCAGCAGCGAGCCCAGCGCCAGCACCAGGCCTACCAGCATCGCCGGCACCGAGATCCACAGAAAGCCGAACAGCCGCGCCTCGTTGGAGACGAAGGCGCGGATGTCGCCACGCGAGGCCACCAGGTAGACCACCAGCGTGGCCGCCGGCGCGGCCAGCGCCAGCGCCAGCGACTGCACCAGCCAGCGCGGCATGCCGGCGGGCAGCCAGCGCGGCTGCCAGTGGCCCGCCGCGCTGAAGGCCAGCAGGCAGGTCAGGGCCACGAACACCGTGCGCCCGGTGAGCTCGAGGAACGAGGGCTTGAAGATCGGGTTCAGCAGTGCCGCGCCGGCCACCGCCAGGCCGATCACCCAGCCCAGCGTGCGCGGGTTCAGCCCGCGCAGCCAGGCGCGCCAGCCCCGGGCGGGGGTGGCGGGGGCGATGGCGGGCGCGACGGGGCTCATGCCCCGGTGCGCTCCAGGCGCGCGGCCAGCGCGCTGCGCAGGGAGTCGGCGCTGTCGTGCAGGTGGGCACGGGTCTCGGCGCTGAGGCCGCCCAGACGGCTGGCGCGCTCGATGCGGCCCAGCAGCGCCGTGGCCTGGCTGCGCACCAGCGCGCGTGCGTCGGCGCGGCCCAGCAGGCCGGGCTTGAGCACCAGCGCGGTCAGGCGGTTCAGGTGCTCGCGCTGCAGCTCGCGGCGCGGGGCGCCGATCCCGGCTGCGGCGCCCTGGCCGGCCAGCTCGCTCCAGATGTCGGCCTCGAGCTGCTGGTACAGCTCGCGCAGGTGCAGGGCCTGCTCTGGCTTGTCGACCTTGGCCTCGTTGTCGAGCACGCGGCGGGCCAGGTCGTCGCTCATCAGGCGGTTGAGCAGCGCGCGCTGCAGGTCCAGCACGTTCTGGGTCAGCGGAAACTCGGTGGGCGTGCTGGCCAGCAGCTCCAGGCGTTCCTGGAAGTCCGGCGCCAGCCGGCGCTGCAGCGCCGGGCTCACCTGGAAGGCGCCCGCGGCCAGCACGCGCTGGCTCAGCAGCGCCAGGGCGGCGCGCTGGGTCTCGGCGGCCAGCGGCTGCAGCGGATCACGCCCGGTGTTCGGGAAGTCGCGCAGCGAGCGCACGCCACCCACCTGGCGCAGCAGCACGCCGGCGGCACGGCCGGCGTCGCGCAGCGCATACGACACCGAGCGGCGCAGCCCGGCAAAGTCTTCATCGGGCTTGAGCGTGCGTGTCTCCTGGCGCTTGAGCAGGTCGGCCACGATGTCGAAGCGGCGCGCAGCGAAGGCGATCGGGTCGTCGCCCAGGTCCATCTGCAGCGCGTCGGGGTCGACGCCGAGGAAATTGTCCTCGTCGGTGCCGTAGGCCAGCTCGCGCTCGCCGCTGCGCCCGGCAATGCGCTGCAGCTCGGCCTTCTCCTGCTCTGCGGCAATGGGCTTGTAGGCGTACTCGATGGCCCAGTAGTCATACGGGCCCAGCGTGGCCTGGAAGGGCGCGGCCGCGGGCTCGCCGGGGCGCGGCAGGTTGATCGCCGCGTACTCCATCACCGAGCCCGTGAAGGCGTGGTCCTTCGTGAACGCCGGGTCACCCACCTGCTTGTCGCTGAAGATGCGCGAGGCGCGGAAGTTGTGGCGCAGGCCCAGCGTGTGGCCCACCTCGTGCATCGTGACGTCCTTCAGGTAGGCCATTACGAAGGTCTGGGCCTCGGGGCCGTCGGGCTCGAGATCGCCGCGCGCCGTCAGCACATCGAGCGCAAAGCCCAGCTGCTCGGCCGCCTGGTCGCCATGGGCGCAGGCCTGGTGCGCGCCGGCGGCATGGCCGTCGGCCGGCGGCGCGGCCACCTGCATCAGCGCCGCCCATTCATCCGGGCCGCTGGCCGCGCCCAGGATGCGCGCGCGCGCCGCGCGGATGTTGCGCGACGAGAGGCTTTCCATGCCGATGTCGGCATCCAGGATCTCGCCGGTGCGCGGGTCCACGTGCGAGGGGCCGATGGCGCCGAACACCGGCTCGCGGTTGACCATCCAGCGCACCGAGGCGATGCCGGCGTCCAGCGTGTCCCAGTCGGCATCGTCGGGCTGCTGCCTGACCTCGATGGCGTTCTTGAAGCCGATCTTCTCGAAGGCCTTGTTCCACTCCAGCACGCCGGCGGTGATGACCTCGCGGTACTTGACCGGGATGTTGCGGTCCAGCCAGTAGGTGATGGGCTTGACCGGCTCGGACAGCTCGGCCGCCGGGTCCTTCTTCTCGAGGCGCCAGCGGTGCACGATGCGCTGGCGCGGCGAGCGCGCCAGGTCGTCGCTGAAGTTGTCGGTGGTGGACAGGAAGTAGCCCACGCGCGGATCGGCCGGGCGTGCGGCCATGGGCTGCTCGGGCAGGCGCGCCAGCGAGTAGTGGATGCCCAGGAACAGGCTGCGCGCATCCATCAGCCCGCGCGGCACGGTGGGCACCGGCGCGCCGGGAGGCGCACCTGGGGTCGGCACCGCGATGTTGGCGGTGGCGTAGTGGTTCTGTACCTCCAGCACCAGCAGGTCCGGCTTGCCACGCACGCCCAGCACGGCCGAGTTGCGGCCGTCGAAGGCATAGCCCTGGCGGTAGGTGCGCTGCAGCGCCGAGCCCAGGCCCAGCATGTCGCCCACGAAGATGGCGCCGCCATCGATCAGCACCGACTTGCGCTCGGGGTGTGGCGCGCTGGCCACCGGAATGCTGCCCAGCAGGCTGGGCGAGATGGCGCTGGCCACCGCGCGCGCCTCGGGCGTGCCGTCCTTGGCCACCTGCTGGTGGTTGATGGCCTCCAGGCGCACCACGTTGTGCACGCGCTTCCACTGCACCAGGCGCGGCGAGCCCAGCATCAGGCCGCCGAAGATCATCTGCTCGCCGATGCCCGAGCTGAGCTTGGGCGACAGGAAGAAGGGCTTGTTGAAGTCTTCCGGCCGCAGTTCGAGCCACAGCTTCTCGTCCTTGCGCCAGGCGCTGAACAGGCCCTTGACCTCCTGGGCGTCCTTGATCACCGTGGCAAAGGCCGGCGGCTGTCCGGGCGCCGGGGCCGGCGGCGTCGGCGCCGCGGCGGCCGCGCCACTGGCCGGGCGCGACGGTGCCGCGGCGGCCGAGGCGGGGCGCGCGGTGCCGGTGCCGGGCGCTGCAGAGGCGGCAGGGGCGGCAGGGGCGGCAGCCTTCGCGCTGGGCGCGGCTGAGGCCTGGCGGTCGCTGCCCGGCATCTGGGCACAGCCGGCCAGCAGGGCCAGCACGGAGGCGGAGGCCAGCGCCGAGAGGCGCCAGGCGGCTTGCGGGAGGGTGAAGGACATCGGCAGGGTTCCCCGGTGGAGTATCCTGACGATTGTGGCGCCGCGCAGACCGGTCGCGCCGACACCGGGGCGATCATGCGATCAATGGCGGTTTGGGCAGGCTCAGCGGCAGCCTGGGTTCACCGCGCGCGAACAGGCCGCAGGAACCGTCGCGGGCGGGCCCGGGGTGGGCCCAGCCGCGCCGCCACACACCCGGACAGCGCGCTGCGCAGACCCGCCCTGGGCCCGCGCAGCAGGCTCAGGCGCGCTGTGTCACTTGATGTTCTTGAAGCGCAGACGGTGCGGGCGGGCGCCCTCTTCGCCCAGGCGCTTCTTCTTGTCGGCCTCGTACTCCTGGTAGTTGCCGTCGAAGAAGAACCACTTCGAGTCGCCTTCGCAGGCCAGGATGTGGGTGCAGATGCGGTCGAGGAACCAGCGGTCATGGCTGATCACCATGGCCGAGCCGGCGAACTCGAGCATCGCCTCCTCCAGCGCACGCAGGGTTTCCACGTCGAGGTCGTTCGACGGTTCGTCGAGCATCAGCACGTTGCCGCCCTGGGCCAGGGTCTTGGCCAGGTGCAGGCGGCCGCGCTCACCGCCTGAGAGGCTGCCCACCAGCTTCTGCTGGTCGTTGCCCTTGAAGTTGAAGCGGCCGATGTAGGCGCGGCTGGGCATCGTGAACTTGCCGACCACGATGTTGTCCAGGCCGCCCGAGACGTCTTCCCACACCGTCTTGTCGCCGGCCAGGCCTTCGCGGCTCTGGTCGACGAAGGCCAGCTTGGCGGTCTTGCCGATCTTCACCGTGCCGGCATCGGGCTGCTCCACGCCCTGGATCATGCGGAACAGCGTGGACTTGCCGGCGCCGTTGGGGCCGATGATGCCGACGATGGCGCCGGCCGGCACCTTGAAGCTGAGGTTGTCGATCAGCACGCGGTCGCCGAAGCTCTTGGTCACGCCCTCGAACTCGATCACCTCGTTGCCCAGGCGCTCGGCCACCGGGATGAAGATCTCGTTGGTCTCGTTGCGGCGCTGGTACTCGACGTCGCTCAGTTCCTCGAAACGCGCCAGGCGCGCCTTGCTCTTGGTCTGGCGCGCCTTGGCGTTGCTGCGCACCCACTTGAGCTCTTCCTTCATGGCCTTGGCGCGGGCGTCTTCCTGCTTCTTCTCCACCTCCAGGCGGCGCTCCTTCTGCTCCAGCCAGTCGGAGTAGTTGCCCTTCCAGGGGATGCCGGCGCCGCGGTCGAGTTCGAGGATCCACTCGGCGGCGTTGTCGAGGAAGTAGCGGTCGTGGGTGATGGCCACCACGGTGCCCGGGAAGCGCTGCAGGAAGTGCTCCAGCCACTCCACGCTTTCGGCGTCGAGGTGGTTGGTGGGCTCGTCGAGCAGCAGCATGTCGGGCTTGCTCAGCAGCAGCCGGCACAGCGCCACGCGGCGCTTCTCGCCGCCGGAGAGGTTGCCGATGACGGCCTCCCAGGGCGGCAGGCGCAGCGCGTCGGCGGCCAGCTCGAGCTGCAGGTCGGTGTTCTCGCTGCCGGCGGCGGCGATGATGGCCTCGAGCTCGGCCTGCTCGGCGGCCAGCTTGTCGAAGTCGGCGTCGGGCTCGGCGTACTCGGCGTACACCTGCTCCAGCCGCGCCTTGGCCGCCAGCACGCCGCCGATGCCCTGCTCGACGGCCTCGCGCACGGTTTGCTGGGGATCGAGTTCGGGCTCCTGCGGC
>CAYPDO010000155.1:0-8763 GCA_964409495.1 uncultured Bordetella sp. | reverse complement strand
GGCGCCCTGCAGCAGCGTCGCGAGCCGTCCTCGCTGAACCTGGATCTGCTGTCCATCGCCGATGGCTTCGTGGTGGTGGTGGTGGGCGGCATGGGCTCGATCCCCGGTGCCTATGTGGCCGCGCTGCTGATCGCCGAGATCAAGGCGCTGTGCGTGGGCCTGGGCACGGTGGAGCTGTTCGGCGTGGCCTTCTCGTTCAGCAAGCTCACGCTGGTGGCCGAGTTCCTGGTGATGGCCGTGGTGCTGGTGTGGCGGCCCTGGGGCCTGATGGGCAAGGCCCAGGCCGCCACGCGCAACGTCGGTGAGGCCGAGGCGCCGCTGCGCGCCGCCGGCCGGCCGCTGCTGCTGGCCGCGGCCGTGCTGCTGACCGGCCTGGTGCTGCTGCCGATGATGCTGGGCGACGGCAGCTATGGCGTGGTGCTGGCGATTGACCTGCTGACGGCCGCGCTGTTCGCCGCCAGCCTGCACTTCATCATGGGCCCGGCCGGCATGCACTCGTTCGGCCATGCGGCCTACTTCGGCCTGGGGGCCTATGCCGCAGCCTTGCTGATGCTCAAGGCCGGCTGGCCGATGGAAGCGGCCTTGCTGGCCTCGCCGCTGGTGGCGGCTGCCGGTGCGGCGCTGTTCGGCTGGTTCTGCGTGCGGCTGTCGGGTGTGTACCTGGCGATGCTGACGCTGGCCTTCGCGCAGATCTGCTGGTCCATCACCTTCCAGTGGGACGATGTCACCGGTGGCAGCAACGGCCTCACCGGCGTGTGGCCCGCCGAGTGGCTGGCCGACAAGCGCATGTACTACTGGCTGACGCTGGCGCTCGTGACCCTGGGCGTGCTGGCGTTGCGCCGCGTGCTGTTCTCGCCCTTCGGCTATGCCATGCGCGCCGGGCGCGATTCGCCGCTGCGCGCCGATGCCATCGGCATCGACGTCAAGGCCAACCAGTGGGCGGCCTTTGTGCTGGCGGCGCTGTTTGCCGGCTTGTCGGGTGCGCTGTTCGCGTTCAGCAAGGGCAGCATCTCGCCCGATGCGATGAGCGTGGGCAAGAGCGTGGATGGCCTGGTGATGGTGCTGCTGGGCGGCGTGCAGACGCTGGCCGGCCCGGTGGTCGGGGCGGTCACCTTCACCTGGCTGCAAGACAGCGTGGCGCGCGCCACCGAATACTGGCGCGCGATGCTGGGCGGCACCATCTTGCTGCTGGTGCTGGCCTTCCCGCAGGGCATTGCGGGCTTTGTCGCGCAGATCGCGGATCGCCGGAGGGCCGCGGCATGAGCCTCCTGACGGTACAAGACCTGGGCAAGACCTTCGGCGGCAACCGCGCCGTCGATGGCATCACGTTCAACGTGGCGGCCGGCGAACTGCTGGCGCTGATCGGCCCCAACGGCGCCGGCAAGAGCACCACTTTCAACATGGTCAACGGCCAGCTGAAGCCCGACAGCGGCAGCATCCGCCTGAACGGGCAGGAACTGATCGGGCGCAAGCCGCGCCAGATCTGGAAGCAGGGCGTGGGCCGCACCTTCCAGATCGCCGAGACCTTCGCCTCGCTGACCGTGATCGAGAACGTGCAGATGGCCCTGCTGTCGGCCGATGGCCGGCTGTATGCCCTGTGGCGCCGCGCCGCCGATCACCGCCGCGCCGACGCGCTGGCCCTGCTCGATCAGGTGGGCATGGCCGCGCAGGCCGACCGGCCCTGCAGCGTGCTGGCCTATGGCGATGTGAAGCGGGTGGAGCTGGCCATTGCGATGGCCAACGATCCCAAGCTGTTGCTGATGGACGAGCCCACCGCCGGCATGGCGCCCAAGGAGCGCAACGAGCTGATGGCCCTGACCAAGCGCCTGGTGGTGGAGCGCGGCCTGGCCGTGCTGTTCACCGAGCACAGCATGGACGTGGTGTTCGCCCATGCCGACCGCGTGATCGTGCTGGCCCGCGGCCGCCTGATCGCCGAAGGCACGCCGGCCGAGATCCGCCAGCACCCCAAGGTGCAGGAGGTGTACTTCGGCAGTGGTTCCACGTTCGAGAAGAAGGCCGAGGTGGCGGCATGAGCGGCGCGTCGCAAACCCTGCTCCATGTCCAGCAGCTTGCCGCCTGGTACGGTGCCGCGCAAATCCTGTTCGATGTAGATCTGGATGTGAAGCGCGGCGAGGTGGTGGCGCTGATGGGCCGCAACGGCGCCGGCAAGAGCACCACGCTGAAGGCCGTGATGGGCCTGCTGGCCAAGCGTGCGGGCCAGGTGCGCTTCATGGACCGCGACGTGTCGAGGCTGGAGCCGCATGCCATCGCCCGCCTGGGCCTGGGCTGGGTGCCCGAAGACCGCCGCGTGTTCAGCGACCTGAGCGTGATGGACAACCTGGCCGTGGGCCGCCAGCCGCCGCGCCACTGGCCCGACGGCACGGCCGCGCCGGCCTGGACGCCCGAGGCACTGGTCAAGCTGTTTCCGAACCTGGGCGAGATGCCCGAGCGCCCCGGCGGGCGCATGAGCGGTGGCGAGCAGCAGATGCTGACCGTGGCTCGCACGCTGATGGGCAACCCCTTCGTCGTGCTGCTGGATGAACCCAGCGAGGGCGTGGCCCCGGTGATCGTGGAGCAGATGGCGCAGATGATCCTGGCGCTCAAGCGCCAGGGCGTCAGCATCCTGCTGTCGGAACAGAACATGCATTTCGCCGAACTGGTATCCGACCGGGCCTATGTGCTCGAGAAGGGCCAGATCCGCTGGCAGGGCACGATGGCCGAGCTGGCGGCCGACGAGACCGTGCGGCGGGCCTACCTGTCGATGTGAGCGTGCGTTTGTCGATCATCACCCAAGGAGTTGCCATGTCCATCCCAACCCAACGCCGAACCTTTCTGCAAACCCTGTCGGCCGCCGGCCTGGCCGCGGCCCTGCCGCGTGCCATCGCCGCCGAGGCGCTGAAGCCCGGTGCCGATGCCGCGCTGATCGTGGTGGATGTGCAGAACTGCTTCGTGACCGGTGGCACGCTGCCGGTGGCCAAGGGCGAGGAGGTGGTGCCGGTGATCAACAAGATCAGCGCCGCGTTCGCCAACATCGTCGTCACGCAGGACTGGCACACCGCCGGCCATGCCTCGTTTGCCAGCAGCCACCAGGGTAAGAAGCCCTTCGAGACCACCACGCTGAAGTACGGCCAGCAGGTGCTGTGGCCCGACCACTGCGTGCAGGGCACGGACGACGCCGCGCTGCACAAGGACCTGAAGCTGCCCACCGCGCAGCTGATCATCCGCAAGGGCTACAACAAGGGCGTCGACAGCTACTCGGCCTTCGAAGAGGCCGACCGCAAGACGGTCACGGGTCTCGCTGGCTATCTGAAGGCGCGCGGCATCCAGAAGCTCTACATCACCGGCCTGGCCACCGATTTCTGCGTGGCCTGGACGGCGATGGATGCACGCAAGGCCGGCTTCGAGGTCTACGTGGTGGAAGACGCCTGCCGCGCCATCGACCTGAACGGCTCGCTGGCCGCGGCCTGGAAGCAGATGACGGCCAAGGGCGTGAAGCGCATCCAGAGTTCGGACATCGCTGTTTAAGCCGACGCCACAGCCCTTGCGCCCAGCCGAGCCGATCACGCTGCACGTCAACGGCGGCACCCACGCGGTGGCCGCCGCGCCCGGCACGCCGCTGCTCACCGTGCTGCGCAACGACCTGGGCCTCAACGGCCCCAAGTACGGCTGCGGCCTGGGCGAGTGCGGCGCCTGCACGGTGCTGGTGGATGGCGTGGCCGCACGCAGCTGCGCCATTCCGGTGGAAGGCGTGGCCGGCCGCGAAGTCACCACGCTGGAAGGCCTGGGCTGCCGTGATGCGCTGCACCCGGTGCAGCAGGCCTTCGTGGCCACCCAGGCCGCGCAATGCGGCTACTGCCTGAACGGCATGGTGATGACCACCGTGGCGCTGCTGCGCCGCACGCCACAGCCCACCGAGGCGCAGGCGCGGGCGGCGCTGTCGCACAACCTGTGCCGCTGCGGCACGCATCTCGAGATCCTGGCGGCGGTGCAGGCCGCGGCCGATGCCTTGACGCCGCCCGGCCATGACTGACACGCCCCGCGCGCTGGCCTGGCGCAGCCGTGCCGCGTTCCGCGCCGCGCCCGGCGTGCTGCTGGTGCTGCGCGATCCGCCCGCACCGCCGCCGCCGGCCAGGGGCCAGCCGCCGATGGTGCCGGGCAATCCGGCCGAAGGTGCCGAGATCCTGCTGGCGCTGTGCGATGACGGCTGGCTCATCGGCCTGGCCGGCCATGTGGACTTGGGCACCGGCCTGGCCACCTCGCTGGCGCAGATTGCCGCCGAAGAACTGGATCAGCCCTTCGCGCGCACCCGCATGCTGCTGGGCGACACCGGCCGCGCGCCCAACCAGGGCCCGACGATTGCCAGCAGCTCGATCCAGATCCACGCCCAGCCGCTGCGCCTGGCGGCGGCCCAGGCGCGGCTGTGGCTGCTGGCCGAGGCCGCGCGCCGCTGGGCCTGTGATGCGGCCCTGCTGCGCACCGCGGTCGGCGCCGTGCACGCGCCCGATGGCCGCGTGCTGGACTACGCCGCGCTGGTGGCCGGTGCGCACACCGAGCTGATGCTGGACGCCGCCACACCCACCAAGCCGGTGGCCGATTACACGCTGGTCGGCCAGAGCACGCCGCGCGTGGACCTGCCGGCCAAGGTGAGCGGCGAGGCGGTGTATGTGCACGATGTGCGCCGCCCCGGCATGCTGCATGGCCGCGTGGTGCGCCCGCCCTATGCCGGCGTGGATGCCGGTGATTTCGTCGGCCGCTCGCTGCGCCATGTGGACGAAGCCTCGATCGCCCACATCCCCGGCATCGTCAAGCTGGTGGTGATCGGCGATTTCGTCGGCATCGTCGCGCAGCGCGAGGAGCAGGCCGAGGCCGCGATGCGTGCGCTGCGCATCACCTGGGCGCCGTTCACGCCGCAGCCGGATCTGAGCGACCTGGCCGCGGCCCTCAGCGCCAACCCGGCCACGGCGCGCGTGGTGAGCAGCCAGGGCGATGTGGATGCCGCACTGGCCGGCACCGCGCAGCGCCTGGACCGCAGCTATGTCTGGCCCTACCAGCTGCATGCGTCGATCGGCCCCTCGTGCGCGGTGGCCGAGTGGCGCACCGATGCGCAGGGTCAAGGCGAGGCCACCGTCTGGGCCGGCACGCAGAACCCGCATGTGTTGCGCGCCGATCTGGCCCGGCTCACCGGCCTGGCCGACACCGCCATCGACGTGGTGCGGCTTGAAGCCTCGGGTTGCTACGGCCGCAACGGTGCGGATGACGTGGCCGCCGATGCGCTGCTGCTGGCCCGCGCGGTGGGCGCACCGGTGCGCGTGCAGCTCACGCGCGAGCAGGAGCATGCCTGGGAGCCCAAGGGCGCGGCCCAGCTGATGCACGTGCGCGGCGGCATCGATGCCGATGGCGCACCGCTGGCCTACGACTTTTCCACCAGCTACCCCAGCAATGGCGCGCCCACGCTGGCCCTGCTGCTCACTGGCGCGGTGCCGGCCGTCAGGCAGGCCTTCGAGATGGGCGACCGCACCTCGGTGCCGCCGTACCGCTACCCGGCGCAGCGCATCACGGTCCACGACATGGCGCCCATCCTGCGCGCCAGCTGGCTGCGCGGCGTCTCGGCATTGCCCAACAGCTTTGCGCACGAAAGCTACATCGACGAGCTGGCCCATGCCGCCGGCGCCGACCCGGTGGACTACCGCCTGAAGCACCTGGGCGACGAGCGCGCCGCCGAGCTGCTGCGCGCCACCGCGGCCAAGGCCGGCTGGGTGCCGCACACGCAGCCGCTGGGCAAGCCGCCCGATGGCGACCAGGGCGAATGGCTGCAAGGCCAGGGCGTGGCCTATGCCCGCTACATCCACAGCAAGTTCCCCGGCTATGGCGCGGCCTGGGCTGCCTGGGTGGCCGACGTGGCCGTGCACCGCGACACCGGCGAGGTGCAGGTCAGGCGCGTGGTGGTGGGGCAGGACCAGGGCCTGATGGTCAACCCCAAGGGCATCGAGCAGCAGGTGCACGGCAATGTGCTGCAGACCACCAGCCGCGCGCTGAAGGAGCGGCTGGCCATCGACCCCGCCACGCAGCTGCCCGAGAGCCGCGAGTGGGGCAGCTACCCCATCCTCAGCTTCCGCGAGGTGCCGGTGGTGGAGGTGCTGCTGGTGCCGCGGCCGGGCGAGCCAGCGCTCGGCGTGGGCGAATCGGCCTCGGTGCCGGGCACGGCGGCGATTGCCAATGCGATCTTCGATGCCACCGGCGTGCGCCTGCGCCAGCCGCCGTTCACGCCCGAGGTGGTGCGCGCGGCGCTGCATCCGCTGCCGGCGTCGGCAGCCAGCGCTGCGGCGGCGGCACCGGTGGCCGCACCGGTGGTCGAGAACGTGCCTGCCGATCCGGTGGCCGACCCCCAGCGCCGCGCCCGCCCGTGGTGGGCCGTGGCCGGCGCGCTGGCCGCCGGGGCGTTCAGCCTGGCTGCTGGCCTGGCCGGCTGGCGTCCGGCCATCGCGCCGGTGCAGGCCAGTGCGGCCGGCCTGTACGCCCCTGAAGTCATCGAACGCGGCCGTCAGCTGGCGGCCATTGGCAACTGCGTGGCCTGCCACACCGCCGAGGGCGGCGTGCCGAATGCCGGCGGCCGCGCCATGCACACGCCCTTCGGCACGGTCTACAGCACCAACCTCACGCCCGATGCTGCAACAGGCATCGGCACCTGGAGCTTCAGCGCCTTTCAGCGCGCGATGCGCGAAGGCATCTCGCGCGATGGCCGGCACCTCTACCCAGCCTTCCCATACACGGCCTTCAGCCAGACCACCGACGACGACCTGCAGGCGCTGTATGCCTGGCTGATGTCGCAGCCCGCGGTGTCGAACCCGGTGCCCGAGACGCGCCTGGCCTTCCCGTTCAACATCCGTCCGCTGATGGCCGGCTGGAACGCGCTGCACCTGCAGCCCGGCCCGGTGGCGGCCGATTCAAACCGCAGCGCGCTGTGGAACCGCGGTGCCTACCTGGTCAACGGCCTGGGCCATTGCGGTGCCTGCCACACGCCACGCGATGCGCAGGGCGCCGAGCTGAACCGCACGGCCTACCTGGCCGGCGCGCGGGTGGATGGCTGGGAGGCGCCACCGCTGGGCGCGCGCGCCAACGGCCCCGTGCCCTGGACCGAGGACGCGCTGACCCAGTACCTGCGCCGCGGCCACCACGCCCATCACGGCATTGCCGGCGGTCCGATGGCCGAGGTGGTGCAGGCCCTGGCCCAGGTGGACGAGGCCGATGTGCGGGCGATGGCGCATTACCTGGTGTCGCTGCAGCCGGCCGTGGCCAGGGCCGCCGGCGCCGCCCAGGCCAGTGCAGATGCCGAGGCCCAGGCGCTGGCCGAGCGCAGCGTGCAGGCCGCCGCAGCGCGCCAGCCGCAGCTGCTGGGCCCGGCGCAGCGCCTGTTCGACAGCGCCTGCGGCGCCTGTCACCACGATGGCGACGGCCCGCAGCTGCTGGGCCTGAACCAGCCGCTGGCGCTGAACGCCACGCTGCACAGCGCGCGGCCCGACAACCTGATCCGCACCGTGATCGAGGGCCTGCAGCGCCCGGCCTTTGTCGAGATCGGCCACATGCCGGCCTTCGGCGACGCGCTGAACGACCGCCAGATCGCCGAGCTGGCCGGCTGGATGCGCCAGCGTTTCGCGCCCGGCCGGCCGGCCTGGGACGCGTTGCCGGCGGCGGTGGCGCGGGTGCGCGCCGGCGTCAACGAAGACGCCGCACGGCGCGCCGCAGCCGCACGTGCCGCGGCTGCGCGATGAACACCGGCGCGGCCGCTTGCGCGCACTCGGCGCGCACCGGCCTGCTGCTGGGTATCGCCGCGATGGCCATGTTCGGCCTCACGGTGCCCATGACCCAGCTGGCCACCGGCACCGCGCAGGCGCCGCAACTCTCGCCGCTGTTCGTCACCAGCGCGCGTGCGGTGGTGGCGGCGCTGTGCTCGGCCACGCTGCTGATGCTGCTGCGGGCGGCCTGGCCCACACCTGCGCAATGGCCGCTGCTGGCGCTGGCGGCACTGGGCAATGCCATCGGCTACCCGCTGCTGCTGGCCATGGCCTTGCGCACCGAGACCAGCCAGCATGCGGCGGTGATCATCGGCCTGGCGCCGCTGCTCACCTCGGCGGTGGCGGCGCTGGCCTGGCGCCAGCGCGTGGCCGCCGGCTTCTGGGCCTGCGCGCTGGCCGGCTGCGCGCTGGTGGTGGCCTTCAGCCTGCGGCGCGCGCACCAGGCCGGGCAGGGCTTCAGGCCCTCGCTGGCCGATGCGGGCCTGGCGCTGGGCGTGCTGGCGGCCTCGGTGGGCTATGTGGCCGGTGCGCGCATCACGCCGGCCCTGGGTGCCGAGCGCGTGATCTGCTGGGTGACGGTGGCTGCGCTGCCGGTCACGCTGCCGCTGGCGCTGTGGAGCGGCGCGCAGCAGCCGGCCTTTGCCGGCGTGGCGGCATCGGCCTGGGCCGGGTTCGCCTATGTGAGCCTGTTCTCGATGTGGATCGGCTTTTTCGCCTGGTACCGCGCGCTGGCCTGGGGCGATGCGGTGCGCGTCAGCCAGGTGCAGCTGCTGCAGCCGTTTTTCGCGATGCTGTTCGCCTGGCCCATCCACGGCCAGCCGGTGGCGGCCGAGAGCCTGGGCTTCGGCCTGGCGGTGGTGGCCACGGTGTGGCTGGGGCGGCGGCTGTCGCCGCCGCGCTGAATCAACGCACGATCTGCCCGAACGGCACCACCCAGCCCACCTGAACCACCGGGCTCACCGGCCCGTTC
>CAYPDO010000154.1:0-8783 GCA_964409495.1 uncultured Bordetella sp. | reverse complement strand
TGGACCGCATCGCCACGCTGATGGCCGGCGCAGAGAGCATCCGCGACGTGATCGCCTTCCCGAAGACCCAGCGTGCGCAGTGCCTGTTGACCGGCGCGCCGAGCATGGTCGACGAGAAGCAGCTGCGCGAGCTGCACATCCGCCTGCGCAACGCCCAGCCGGCGGCCTGACCGCCCGTGGCCCGCGCAATGGCCGGGCCCTGTGACACCATATCGGGCCCGCCGGCCATGCGCCGGGCGGGCCCGTTTGCTTTCCAGCCTCTGAAATGAAACCCCCCATGCGCACGTCGTTCGCTGCCCCCCGAGGGGGCGCCTCAGTACCTTCGGGCGGCCGGGCGGTCCTGACATGACCACCGCCCAACGCCCCGACGTCGACACCCCGGCTGCCGCGCCCGCCGCCACCCACGACACCACGCGCATCGACGACACGCGCATCGCCGCGGTGCGCGCGCTGGTGTCGCCGGCCGTGCTGCTGGAAGAACTGCCTGTCACCCCCGAGATCGAGGCCCTGGTCGAGCGCACGCGCGGCGCCATCGGCAACGTGCTGCACGGCCGCGACGACCGCCTGGTGGCCGTGGTCGGGCCCTGCTCCATCCACGACCGCGCCGATGCGCTGCACTACGCCCGCCTGCTGGAACGCCTGGCCGCCGAGCTGGCCGACGATCTGCTGATCGTGATGCGCGTGTACTTCGAGAAGCCGCGCACCACCGTGGGCTGGAAGGGCCTGATCAACGATCCGCGGCTCGACGGCAGCTTCCGCATCAACGAGGGCCTGCGCCTGGCGCGCGAGATCCTGCTCGAGATCAGCGCACTGGGCCTGCCCGCCGGCACCGAGTTTCTCGATCTGCTGACGCCGCAGTACATGAGCGACCTGATCGCCTGGGGCGCCATCGGCGCGCGCACCACCGAAAGCCAGAGCCACCGCCAGCTGGCCTCGGGCCTGAGCTGCCCGGTGGGCTTCAAGAACGGCACCGACGGCGGCGTGCAGGTGGCCGCCGATGCCGTGGTGTCGGCGGCCGCGTCGCACAGCTTCATGGGCATGACCAAGATGGGCGTGGCGGCCATCTTCGAGACCCGTGGCAATGCCGATGGCCACATCATCCTGCGCGGCGGCAGCAAGGCGCCCAACTACGACGCGGCGGCCATCGAGGCCGCCTGCGCCGTGCTGCGCAAGGCCGGGCTGGCCGAGCGCGTGATGGTGGATTGCTCGCATGCCAACTCGGCCAAGCAGCACCGGCGCCAGATCGACGTGGCCGCCGACATCGGCGCGCAGATCGCCGCCGGTGAGCGCCGCATCATGGGCGTGATGGTCGAAAGCCATCTGCACGAGGGCCGGCAGGATCTGAAGGCCGGCAGCGCGCCGGCGCCTGGCGTGTCGGTCACCGATGCCTGCATCGGCTGGGACGACACCGTGCCCCTGCTGCGCGGGCTGGCGCAGGCCGTGAAGGCGCGGCGGGCGCGCTGAAGATGGCCGCGTGCTGTTCACCGCGCGGCGCGGCGTGCGCCGGGTTGCCGCAAGCCGGCCAAAGGGGCTGACATGACATTCAAGATCCCCGAAAGCGTGCTGGTGGTGATCCACACCGCGGCGCTGGAGGTGTTGCTGATCGAGCGCGCCGACCGCCCCGGCTACTGGCAGAGCGTGACCGGCAGCAAAGATGCGCTGGACGAGCCGCTGCAGACCACCTGCATGCGCGAGGTGGCCGAAGAAACCGGCATCGTGGTCGGCTCGCCCGCCGTGCCGCAGAGCGCGCTGCGCGACTGGCAGCTGGCCAACGTCTACGAGATCTACCCGGTGTGGCGCCACCGCTATGCGCCGGGCGTGACGCACAACACCGAGCATGTGTTCGGCCTCACCGTGCCCGCCGGCACGCCGGTGGTGCTGAACCCGCGCGAACACCTGCAGCACCAGTGGCTGCCCTGGCGTGAGGCGGCTGACCGCTGCTTCTCGCCCAGCAATGCCGAGGCCATCCTGCACCTGCCGCGCTGGCTGGACGAGGCCGGGCGCTGATCCACCGATGCCACCGGCCGTCTTCGCCCCGTCGCGCCATGCCAGCCGCCACAGCAGCCAGCTGCTGCGCGTGGCCACCTACAACATCCACAAGGGTGTGCGCGGCCTGGGCCCGCGCAAGCGGCTCGAGATCCACAACCTGGGCCTGGGCATCGAGGCGCTGGATGCCGACCTGGTGTGCCTGCAGGAAGTGCGCCTGTACCACCACGCCGAGGCGCGGCGTTTTGCGCGCACCCACCTGGGCTGGCCCGATCAGGGCCAGGCCGAGTTCCTGGCGCCCGAGGGCTATGACGTGGCCTACCGCACCAATGCCGTCACGCGCCAGGGCGAGCATGGCAATGCGCTGCTCTCGCGCTGGCCGATCGGTGACGTGGGCCACCACGATGTCAGCGACCACCGCTTCGAGCAGCGCGGCCTGCTGCATGTGCCCGTGGTGTGGCAGGGCGTGGAGGTGCATGCGGTGGTGGTGCATTTCGGCCTGATCCATGCGAGCCGGGTGCGCCAGGTGGAACGCCTGGCCGAGTTCATCGCCGCCGAGGTGCCGGCCGGCGCGCCACTGCTGGTGGCCGGTGATTTCAACGACTGGGGCGAGAAGCTCGATGCGCCCTTTGCCGAGGCCGGGCTGGTGCGCGCGCGTGCCGGCAGCGAGCGCGCGCAGCGCACCTTTCCGAGCCGGGTGCCGGTGTTCGCGCTCGACCGCGTCTACACCCGCGGCCTGCACTGCGAATCGGCCACCGTGCCGCGCGGCGCCGGCTGGGCGCGCATGTCCGACCACCTGCCGCTGCTGGTGGAACTGCGGCTCGACTGATCCACGGACGCCGGGGTGTCGCTGGTCCTCGTTCCACCACGCCTGCAGGACGGCCCTGGCGGTGCCGACAGCCCGCTGCGCGCGCGCCTGACCGGTGGCAACCGGGTGACCCTGCTGGCCGGCGGCGACGAGCTGTTCCCGGCCATGCTGCAGGCCATTGGCGCGGCGCGGCACCAGATCTGGCTGGCCACCTACATCTTCCATGATGACCCGGCCGCGCAGGCCATGGCCGAGGCGCTGGCCGATGCCGCGCGGCGCGGCGTGTGGGTGGGCGTGGTGGTGGATGGCTTCGGCAGCAAGGCCAGCCTGCCCGCGCTGCAACGCTGGCTGCGCAACGGCGGCGTGAACCTGGCCGTGTTCCGCCCGGTCGACCGCTGGTGGCGGCTGCTGCAGCCGGGGCAGCTGCGCCGCCTGCACCACAAGCTGTGCGTGGTCGATGGCGAGGTGGGGTTTGTCGGCGGCATCAACCTCATCGATGACCGCAACGACCTCAACCACGGCTGGTCCGAGCAGCCGCGGCTGGATTTCGCAGTGCAGCTGCAAGGCCCGGTGGTGGCCCAGGTGGAGCAGACCGCGCGCGCGCTGTGGAGCCGCGCCGCGCTGGGCGCCGACTGGCGCGACGAGGTGCAGCAGCTGCTGCGCAGCGCCGAGCCGCTGGCCCGCGTGCGCCGCATCGCCGGGCGGCTGCGCCTGCCGCGCGCGGCGCGCCAGGCCGCCACGCTGGCCGAGGCCCAGGCGCTGGCCGCGGCGCAGGCGGCGCTGACCCCGATGCGCGCGCTGCTGCTGGTGCGCGACAACCTGCGCCAGCGCCGCGCCATCGAGCTGGCCTACATCGTCGCCATCCGCGGCGCGGCGCGCCGGGTCGACATCGTCTGCCCCTATTTCTACCCCGGCCAGCGCTTTCGCCGTGCGCTGCGCCAGGCGGCGCAGCGCGGCGTGCGTGTGCGCCTGCTGCTGCAGGGCAAGGCCGACTACCGCTTTGCCGCGCTGGCCGCCCAGGTGCTGTACGACGAGCTGCTGGCCGTGGGCGTGCAGGTCTACGAATACACGCCGGCCTTCCTGCATGCCAAGGTGGCCGTGGTCGACGATGACTGGGCCACGGTGGGCAGCTCCAACATCGACCCGCTGAGCCTGCTGCTCAACCTCGAGGCCAATGTGGTGGTGCGCGATGCCGGCTTTGCCGGCGAGCTGGCGCTGCGCTTCGAGGCGGCGGTGCAGGTCTCGCGCGAGGTGCTGCGCCCGCCGGCCGGCACCGGCGGCTGGGCCATGCTGCGGCGCAGCTTCGTGGCCTGGACTGCGCATTGGTTCCTGCGCCTGGCCGGCATCGGCGGGCGCTACTAGATGGCCCAGGCGCACGATCTGGTGGTGGAGCGCCCCGAGGGTCTGTACTGCCCGCCGGGCGACTTCTTCATCGACCCCTGGCGCCCGGTGCCGCGCGCGGTCATCACCCATGCCCATGCCGACCATGCCCGCGCCGGCCATGGCCTGGTGCTGGCCACCGCGATCAGCGAGGGCCTGCTGCGCAGCCGGCTGGGTGCCGCGCTGCCGTTCCAGGGCCTGGCCTACGGCGAGGTCGTCACGCACCATGGCGTGCGCATCAGCCTGCATCCGGCCGGCCATGTGCTGGGCTCGGCCCAGGTGCGGCTGGAACATCGCGGCCAGGTGTGGGTGGCCTCGGGCGACTACTTCCTCAGCGCGCACGATGAGCGCAACCCCACCTGCCCGCCCTTCGAGCCGGTGCGCTGCCACTGCTTCATCACCGAGAGCACCTTCGGCCTGCCGGTCTACCGCTGGGCACCGCAGGCCGAGGTCTTCGACCAGATCAATGCCTGGTGGCGTGGCAACGCCGCCGCCGGCCGGCCCAGCCTGCTGATGGCCTACAGCCTGGGCAAGGCCCAGCGCGTGCTGGCCGGCGTGGACGCCGGCACCGGGCCGATCATGGTGCATGGCGCCGTGGCCCCACTCAACGAGGCTTACCGCGCGGCCGGCGTGCCCTTGCCGGCCACGCATACGCTGGAGGCCCTGGCCGGCGCCGCCGCCACACGGCGGGCCGCGGGCGATGCGGCGGCCGCGGCGCGCGCGCTGGCCGGCGCGCTGGTGGTTGCGCCGCCTGCGGTGCACGGCAGCGCCTGGGCACGGCGGCTGGGTGATGTCAGCGATGCCTTTGCCAGCGGCTGGATGCAGCTGCGCGGCGCACGGCGTCGCCAGGGTGTGGACCGCGGCTTCGTGCTCAGCGACCATGCCGATTGGCCCGGCCTGCAACGCGCGATCAGCGCCACCGGTGCCGAGCGCGTGATCGTCACCCATGGTGAAGAGGCGGTGATGGTGCGCTGGCTGCGTGAGCAGGGGCTGGATGCCGGATCCTTCCGCACCGCGTTCGGCCAGGAAGACGGGCCCCCGGCGCCCGCACCCGCGGCCGGGCCGGCCCCCGATCCGCAGGCCGCAGAGCCTTCCCCCCGCTGATGCGCCGCTTTGCCGCTCTCTACGCCGCGCTCGATGCCAGCACCGGCACCGAATCCAAGGTGGCGGCCATGGTGGCCTACCTGGCCGAGGCGCCGGCCGCCGATGCCGCCTGGGCGGTGTACTTCCTCGCGGGCGGCCGGCCGCGGCAGACGGTGCCCACCGCACTGCTGCGCGCCGAGGCCCGGGCTGCGGCCGCCATCCCCGAATGGCTGTTCGAGGCCAGCTACCAGGCGGTAGGCGATCTGGCCGAGACGATTGCCCACCTGCTGCCGGCGCCCGGCAGCGCCAGCACGCTGGGCCTGGCCGACTGGCTCACCCAGCGCCTGCTGCCGCTGCGCGGCGCGGCGCCCGAGACCCAGGCGTCGCAGCTGCGCGCCTGGTGGGCGGAGCTGGCCCCGGCCGAGCGCTTCGTGCTGGTCAAGCTGATCGGGGGCGGCTTTCGCGTGGGCGTCAGCAAGCTGCTGGTGCAGCGCGCGCTGGCGCGCCATGCCGGGCTGCCGGCGGCCGTCGTGGCCCAGCGCATGATGGGTTATGCCGATGCCCGCGCCCAGCCCACGGCCCAGGGCCTGCAGGCCCTGCTGGCGCCTGCCGATGCGCCCGGCCAGCGTGATCTCGGCCAGCCCTATCCCTTCTACCTGGCCCATGCGCTCGAGCCAGGCGCCGACACGCCCGAGGCGCTGGCCGGACGGCTGGGCAGCGCCGGCCAATGGCTGGCCGAGTGGAAGTTCGACGGCATCCGCGCGCAGCTGGTGCGCCGCGGCAGCGGCGCTGCGGCGGCGGTGTGGCTGTGGTCGCGTGGCGAGGAGCTGATGGCCGGCCGCTTCCCGGAGGTAGAGACGGCCGCTGCGGCCTTGCCACCCGGCACCGTGCTGGATGGCGAGCTGCTGGTCTGGCCCGCCGGCGCCGCACGGCCCGCGCCGTTCCAGCTGCTGCAGACACGCATCAACCGCAAGACGCTGACCCGGCGCCTGCTTGCCGAGGCGCCGGTGGTGTTCGTGGCCTACGACCTGCTGGAGGCCGATGGCGACGACCTGCGCGCGCTGCCGCAGCATGCGCGGCGCACCCGGCTGGAGACCCTGCTGGCCGCCATGCCGGATGCCGATGCCTGCGGCGCTGGCGGCACGGGCGTGCTGCGCCTGTCGCCACTGCTGGCCGGGGCCCAGGCCAGCGCACAGCCTGGCGACGGCCCCGCGCAGGCGCCCGATGCCTGGGCGGTCTGGGCCACCGAGCGCGCCGGCAGCCGCCAGCGCGGCGTCGAGGGCCTGATGCTCAAGCACCGCGACGCGCCCTACGGCAGCGGCCGCACCAAGGCGGCCGGCCTGGTGGCGGGGGGCTGGTGGAAGTGGAAAGTGGCGCCGTACACCGTCGACGGCGTGCTGATCTACGCGCAGGCCGGCCACGGCCGCCGCGCCGGTCTCTACACCGACTACACGTTTGCCGTGTGGAACCGTCCGCCACGCGATGCCGCCGAGGCGCAGGCGGTGGTCGAGGCGATCAGCCGCCGCGCACCGGCCGAGCCCGGCGCATTGCAGCTGGTGCCTTTCACCAAAGCCTACTCGGGGCTCACCGACGCCGAGTTCGCGCAGGTCGACCGCGTGATCCGCGCCCACACGCTTGAAAAGTTTGGTCCGGTGCGCAGCGTGCGCCCCAGCCTGGTGCTGGAACTGGGCTTCGAAGGTCTGCAGCGCAGCCCGCGCCACAAGAGCGGCATTGCGCTGCGCTTTCCGCGCATGCTGCGTCTGCGGCCCGACAAGCCGCTGCACGAGGCCGACACCCTGGATGGCCTGCTGGCCCTGCTCGCATCAGGTGAAGTACCGCCCTCTGGATGAGTGGGAAGAACGTGACAAGCGCGTGGCATTTCACGCCCGCCGGTCACGCTAGGGGTGGGCAGGTTGAGCATTGCCTGTCAAGCCGGCTATCATCGACCTCAATCGCTTGACCGTGACGGATTCCCCGCCAGGCTTCATCCCGTGAAATCCAGCACGCTATTCGCCGCGTCCATGCGCTGGCGGCCTCAGTCCGGCAGCATGCTGGTCCAGAGCCCCCGCATTGACCTGCTGCCGGACGGCTCGGCGGGCCCGCGGCATTTCAAGATCAAGGCAGCTGATTCCCAGGGCCGCCGGGGCCTGGTCGACAGCCTGCTGAAGAACCGCTACGGCTGGCGCGGCTACAAGGAAGTGCGTCTGCCGACAGACCAGTCGGTGCACCGTTTCACGCTGGTGGCGGTGGAAGACGACAACACCATCGGCACCATCACGGTGGCCGTGGATGGCGGCGAGACGAAGCTCAGCGTCGACGATGCTTTCGCGCCCGAGGTCAATGCGCTGCGCGCCCAGGGCCGCCGCATCTGCGAATTCACCAAGCTGGCGGTCGACCCCACGGTGGGCACCAAGCGCGTGCTGGCCACGCTGTTCCACGTGGCCTACATCGTGGCCCACCGCATCCGTGGCTTCGACATGCTGGTGATCGAGGTCAACCCCCGCCATGTGCGCTACTACGAGCGCATGCTGGGCTTCCGGGTGCTGGCCAGCGAGCGCATGAACCGCTCGGTCAACGCGCCCGCCGTGCTGCTGGGGGTCGAGTTCTCGTACGTGATGGAGCAGATCGGCGAGTTCTCGGGCCAGCCCGAGCGTCTGGCCACCGAGCGCTCGCTGTACCCGGGCTTCATGTCGCTGACCGAGGAAGCCGGCGTGCTCAGCCGCATGGTGGCCAAGCAGGCCCAGGTGCAGCGTGCACTTGACGACCAGGCCGACAGCGCACCACGCGTGCCGCCGGCCTCCGACTTCCAGGCATCCGACCTGCTCGGCTGACGCGGCGGCAGCCGCACGCCGCGTCAGGCGTTCACATCCACCACCAATCGTCCGCGCACCGCGCCGGCAAGAATCTGTGGTGCGGCCTGCAGGGCATCGGCCAGCCCAATGCGCCGGGCGATGGTCTGCAGCGCACTGCGGTCGAGATCGGTGGCCAGCCGCGCCCAGGCGGCCTCGCGCAGCGCGCGCGGGGCCATCACGCTGTCGATGCCGATCAGCGACACACCGCGCAGGATGAAGGGCGCCACCGTCACCGGCAGGTCCATGCCCTGGGCCAGGCCGCAGGCCGTGACCACGCCGCCGTAGCGCGTGCTGGCGCAGGCATTGGCCAGGGTGTGCGAGCCCACGGTGTCGACCACGCCGGCCCAGCGTTCCTTCTGCAGCGGCTTGCCCGGGGCGCTCAGCGTGGCGCGGTCGATCACCTCGGCGGCGCCCAAACCCAGCAGGTACGCGCCTTAGCCGGCCTTGCCGGTGGCGGCCACCACGCGCCAGCCCTGCCGGTGCAGCAGTGTCACGGCCACCGAGCCCACACCGCCGGTGGCGCCGGTGACCAGGATCTCGCCATCGCCCGGCCTCAGGCCCTGGCGTTCGAGTGCCAGCACGCAGAGCATCGAGGTTTAGCCGCCGGTGCCGAGGTCCTGGGCGCCGTTGGCGCTCAGCGTGGGGGGGCGAGGCGAGGTCGTCTGGGAGGTCCG
>CAYPDO010000153.1:0-8815 GCA_964409495.1 uncultured Bordetella sp. | reverse complement strand
TCTAGCACGGTGTTTTTTGAGTTGTCACGCCTCTGACGCGAAAATCTTCTTTGGCTGGCGCGGCGGCGCGCGCAGCAACTCGATCACCTCGCCCGCCGCCACCAGGCCGAACATGGCCGTCACGGTGACGGTGGAACCGTAGCCGTGGCAGTTCAGGCTGCCGTCGCTGGCGCAGGCGGCGTCGGCCGGCGGCGCCACGCTCTCGCGCGAGAACACGCAGCGCAGGCCGATCGATCCCTGGCGCGGTGCACCGGCCTTGCGCAGGCGCTGGCGCAGCGTGGCCAGCAGCGGGTCATGCGTGGTGTCGGCCAGATCGGCCACTTCCACGGCCTGGGCGCGCAGCTTGCCGCCGGCGGCGCCGCACACCAGCAGCGGCGTGCCGGTGGCGCGCGCCCACAGGGCCATGGCCAGCTTGGCCTGGCCCTGGTCGCAGGCGTCGATCACCGCGTCCACCGGTCCGGGCAGCAATGCCGGCCAGTTGTCGGTGGCGGCGAACTCCTCCACCGCCAGCACCTGGCAGCCTGGATGAATGTCGGCGATGCGCTGCTGCAGCGCCAGCGCCTTGGCCTGGCCCACGGTGGCACCGAGCGCCTGCACCTGGCGGTTGATGTTGGACTCGGCCACATGGTCGAGGTCGATCAGCACCAGCTGCGCCACACCGCTGCGCGCCAGCGCCTCCACCGCCCAGGAACCCACGCCGCCCAGGCCCACCACGGCCACGCGCGCGGCGCGCACACGGCGGTAGCCGGCTTCGCCATACAGGCGGCGCAGGCCGCCGAAGCGGCGTTCCAGGTCGGCATCGTCGGCCGGCGCGATGGTGGCCGGGTCGGCTGCGCCCTCCTGCGACATGGCGCCCGCCATGGTCAGACGCCTTCCTGGCGCATCTGCCAGCGCAGCGCCAGCGTGGCCCCAGCCAGCATGCCGGCCAGCGCCAGCAGGCTGCCGACCGACAGCGTGGACACGCCGCTCAGGCCCTGGCCCACGGTGCAGCCCAGCGCGGTGACGCCGCCCACGCCCATCAGCGCCGCACCGGCCAGGTGGCGGGCGGTGTCGGCCGGGCCGCTGAAGCCCTCCCAGTGGAAGCTGCGCGTGGCCAGCGCCACGGCGGCGCTGCCGGCCACCACGCCCAGCGCGGCGGCCATGCCCTGGGTGAACACTCGGCTGGCATCGGTGGCGTAGATCAGCCACTCGATCAGGTAGGCCATGGGCGCGATGAAGCTGAAGGATTCCATGCGCTGGCTGTTGGTGGCCAGGAAGGCCGGCTCCAGCGTCAGCGGGTGTTCGGCCAGGTGGCCGTGCACGCCGGTCAGCCACCACAGCGCCACCACCAGCACGCCCAGGCCCAGGCCGCCGGCCAGCACCTCGCGCTGGCGCCCCTCGCGGCTGGCCAGCACCCAGGCGGCCAGCGCTGCCGCGCACGCGGCGCCCAGCACACCGGCACGCTGCGCCGGTGTGCCGCCCAGGCCGGCGGCCAGGCTGGGCAGGTCGCTGCCACCGGGCAGCGCCAGCTGCAGACGATCGATGCTGGCGCTGCGCGCCACCGACAGCACGCCGCGGATCGCGGCCCAGGCCGACAGCCCGGCCACCAGCACCACCACCAGCGCGCGCAGGTTGCCGCCACCCAGGCGCACCAGCGTGCGCGCGCCACAGCCCGATGCCAGCACCATGCCGATGCCGAACACCAGCCCCCCTGCGGCCAGCGACAGCCAGCGCAGCGTGGCACCGGCATACAGCGTGTCGGCGGCACGCACCGCGCCGCTGGCCACCAGCAGGTTGAAACCCAGCATGGCCACGGCCATCGCCAGCACCCACATGCGCAGCCGCGCGGTGCCGCCGAACAGCAGCCAGTCGGCCAGCGCCCCCATGGTGCAGAAGTGCGTGTGGCGCGCCAGCGCGCCGAAGCCGGCGCCCAGCACGAAGGCGCCCCACAGCAGCTGGCGGGTCAGGACAGGGAGGTCGGCTTCGCTCATCGCACACGGCCCGGGCGTGGGCCCGGCAGCGTTCGGCCCGTCAGCCCTTCAACCCGGCCAGGCGTTCCTTGCCGGCGGCAGCGGCCTCGCTGTTGGGGTAGGCCTTGGCCAGGTCGTCGAGGGTTCGGCGCGCACCGCGGTTGTCCTTCATCTCGATCTGGCAGTTGGCCACCGCCAGCAGGGCCTCGGGCGCGCGGGCATGGGCCGGCGCGGCGTTGACCAGCGTGCGGAACGCGGCGATGGCGTCTTTGTAGTTCTTCTGGCCGTAGTAGGCATTGCCCAGCCAGAAGCGCAGCGAATCGTTGTAGCCGCTGGACGGGTAGCGCTGCAGGAAGCCGGTAATGGCGACCACGGCCTTGTCGAAGTCACCGGTGCGCAGCACGGCCATGGCCTGGTCGTGGGCGCGGCGCTCATTGGCTTCGGCCACGAACTCCTTGCCGTCGAGCGCCACCTTCTGCGGCTCGATGTTGCGCAGGCGCTCGTCGAGCGTCTGCGAGGCGTCCTTGAGCCGCTTCTGCAGCTCGGCCACGTCGCGCGCCAGCTGCTCCTGGCCGCCGCGCAGCTTGGCGTTCTCGGCCTTCTGCGCCTCGAGCTGGCTGTTCAGGTCAAGCAGGCTGCGGCGCAGCTGCTGCACCTGCTCGGTGAGCTGGGTGGCAGCCTGCTGCAGTTGCTCGGTGCGGCTTCGCGAGGCCTCTTCGCTGGCCTGGAAGCGGCTGCGCAGATCGAGGATGGCCTTGCGCGCCTCCTCGTCTTCCAGGATGCCGGCGCGCGCGCCGGTGCCGATGAGCAGCAGCGCAGCGGCCACCATGGCCGGCAGCGCCCGGGGAGCGAAGGACAAGGGCACGATCAACGGTCCTTCAGTTCGGCGCGACGGTTCTTGGCCCAGGCGGCCTCGTCATGGCCGGGATCGGCCGGGCGCTCCTTGCCGAAGCTCACCGCCTCGAGCTGGCTCTCAGCCACGCCCAGCAGGGCCAGGGTCTTGACCACGGCCTCGGCGCGCTTCTGGCCCAGCGCCAGGTTGTACTCGCTGCCACCGCGCTCGTCGGTGTGGCCTTCCACGGTCATGCGCCGGGTCTTGGTGGCGTTCAGCGTCTTGGCATGGCTTTCGAGCAGGCTGCGGAAGTCGTCCTTCACGACGAAGCTGTCGAAATCGAAATACACCACGCGGCCCATCGGCGCCACCGCGCCGTCGTTGCGACCGGGGGCCGGGCTGGTGGCGCTGGCGCCGCGGTTCAGGTCAACCGTGGCCACCTGCGATTGCGGCGTGGCCGGCGTCGCGCTGCCACCCTTGCCGCTGGCCGTGCCGGGGCCGGTGCCGGCGCTCACCGCGGTGGGCGTGCGGCTCTCGACCGGCGTCTCGTCGAGCTTGACGGTCGAGCCGCAACCGGCCAGCAGCGCCGCGACGGCGGTGGTCAGTGCGCTTGCGCGAAGTCCCTTGTACATGATCGCTCCTTGCAGGGTGGCGGCGGTGGCCGCCGGCGTCGCCGGACGGGTGCGCCGGTAAGACCCGCCCGCCGTTCGGGCTGGCGGGCGTGTCGGGTGTTCTATCGGATGTAGGGGCCCCAGGCCGGTTCGCGCACGTCCAGGCCCTGGGTGGGCACGCGGCGGCGCATCTTGCCATCCAGGGTGGTGGTCATCAACACGTCGCGCCCGCCGCTGCGGGTGGCGTAGATCAGCAGCCGGCCGTTGGGCGCGAAGCTGGGGCTTTCGTCGTCAGAGGTGTCGGTGACGGCCAGCGGCGGCGCGCTGCCGTCCAGCGGCATCAGCATCACGCGGAACCCGCTGTCGCGCGTCACGTAGGCCAGCAGCCGGCCGTCGGGGCTGATCGCCGGGCTGATGTTGTAGGCGCCCTGGAAGCTCACGCGTTCGGCGCTGCCGCCGCCGGCGGACATGCGGTAGATCTGCGGGCCGCCGCCGCGGTCGCTGACGAAATACACCTGCCGGCCGTCGGGCGAGAAGCAGGCCTCGGTGTCGATGGCGCTGCTGCTGGTGAGCCGGCGCGCGTTGTCGCCGCTGGCGTCCAGCAGATAGATCTGCGAGACGCCGTCGCGCGTGAGCGTGACCGCCAGCCGCGCGCCGTCGGGCGACCAGGCCGGCGCACTGTTGCTGCCTTTGAAGGCCGCCACGCGGCGGCGCTCGCCGGTGGACACGTCCTGCACCATCACCACCGCCTTGCCGTCCTCGAAGGACACATAGGCCAGGCGGCGGCCATCCGGGGCCCAGGCCGGCGAGATGATGGGCTGCGGGCTGGCCAGCGCGGTCTGCGCGCCCTCGCCGTCGGCATCGGTGATGCGCAGCGTGTAGCGGTTGGCCGCCCGGCTGACATAGGCGATGCGTGTGGCATTGACGCCGGGCTCGCCGACCAGCTTCTCGTGCACCATGTCGGCGATGCGGTGCGCGGCCAGGCGCAGATCGGCCGGCGGCACCACCAGCGACTGGGCGGCCAGATCCTGGGCCTTGATCACGTCCCACAGCTTGTAGCGCACGTCATAGCGGCCATCGGCCAGCCGCGACACCGAGCCCACCAGCAGCGCATCGGCGCTGCGGCCGCGCCAGTCGGCCCATTGCGGCTGGCTGCGCTCGTCGAGCGCGCCGCTGGAATCGACCAGGCGGAATACGCCGCTGCTGTCCAGATCGGCGCGGATGATCTGCGACAGGGCCTGGCCGCTGCGGTCTTCGTCGCGCAGGCGGGCGACCGCGATGGGCAGTTGCGTGGCACCGATGCCCGACACCTCGACGCGGAACTGCGCGGCGGCCGGCCGGGCCGTGAGCAGCGTAGCGGGAACGACGGGGAGCAAGGCGGCGCTGAGGGCGGCGCTGAAGTGGCGGCGGCGGATCGGCATCGAGGGGGGTGGGAGTCGGTCGGCGGGCCGCAGGTTCCCTCGGGGCCTGCCAGCCAGCCTGGATGCGCCGCATTGTAGGCAGGCCACCATGGCCGGCGGCCCGGTGCCCGGCCGGGCCGGCCTGCGGGATTCACCTCAGCGGCACGCGCCGGCGCGGTCTGGCGCCGGCCCGGCCTTGCGGCATCATCGGGCCCGATGCCGCCGCCCAGCCCCACCACCGACTGCCCCTGCGGCAGCACCCTGCCCTATGCCGCCTGCTGCGGCCGCTGGCATGCGGGCGCGCAGCACCTGCAGGCGCCCGACGCGCAGGCGCTGATGCGCTCGCGCTACTGCGCCTTCGTGCTCGGGCTGGGCGACTACCTGCTGGCCACCTGGGCGCCTGCCACGCGGCCGGCGCGGATCGACTTCGAGCCCGGCCTGCGCTGGCTGGGCCTGCAGATCCGCGCCTGGCGCACGATCGACGCCGAACATGCCGAGGTGGAGTTCGTGGCGCGCAGCAAGCTGGGCGGCCGCGCCCACCGCCTGCACGAAACCAGCCGCTTCACACGCGATGCATGCGGCCGCTGGGTCTACGTCGACGGCGATCTGCATCCCGGCTGAGCCGGCCCGGCCGGCGGGTCAGGCCGCCGCGGCGAACTCCTGGCGCACCATCGGCTGGGCCAGGCGCCAGGCCACGCCGGCCAGCAGCGCGCACACGCCCAGCATCACCAGCGCCGACATCGAGCGCGTGGCCACCACGAAGCCCTCGACCACCGGGGCCACCGACTGCGGCAGCACGGCATGCGCCAGCGTGCCCTGCACCAGCCACTGCACCAGCGCCTGCTGCAGCCCCAGGCCGGCCAGGCCCAGCACGATGGCCAGGCCCAGCAGGCCGATCAGAGTGCGGCGCGCCCAGTCCTGCCGGCGCAGCAGGCCCACCGCCGCGGTGCTGGTGATGCCGGCCAGCAGCAGCGCCGCGCCCTGCAGCCAGGGCATCAGGGCCGGCAGCACGGCCACCACGTCAGGTGGCGCGCCGTGCAGCGCGCCACCCGAGAAGGCCATCGCCGAGGCCGCCGAGCCGGCGATCAGCAGCGCGATGAACAGCGCCAGCCAGGCCACGGCATTGACGAACAACGAGCGGGATCCGACGGTGAAGGTCTGCGGCATGGCGGTTCTTTCGGGTGTGCGGGTGGCAGCGGTGGTGCCCGATCACGGCACACTCGCCCCACGCTCGGACTGGCAGGATGCCGGCCGGGCGTGACAGCCGTCTTTCAGCCCACGGCCCGCCCCCCCCATTTGCCTGGATGCCCGCCCCGCGTGCCCGATCCGCAACACCTGCCAACCCCATCCGGGGCACCGCCCTGTGCGGCACCTGGACCACTGCCGCGCATCCACGACGACCCCTGGCTGCTGGCCGTGCACAAGCCGGCCGGCCTGCTGGTGCACCGCAGTGGCCTGGACGCCCAGGCCGACGACGACGTGGTGACGCGCCTGCGCACCGAGCTGGGCGTGCCGGTGTGGCCGGCACACCGGCTCGACAAGGGCACCTCGGGCGTGCTGCTGCTGGCGCGCGATGCCGCCACCGCCGGCCTGCTGGGCGCGGCCTTCGCCGAGGGCCGCACGGCCAAGCACTACCTGGCCCTGGTGCGCGGCTGGCCGGGCGCCGAAGGCGAGCATGGCGAGATCGACCAGCCGCTGGCGCGCGACCCCGAGCTGCCCTCGGCCGGCCAGGCGCGGCTGGCGGCCCGCACACGCTGGCAGGTGCTGCGGCGGCTGCACTGGCCGCTGCCCACGCACCCGCAGCATGCCGGCACACGTGTGGCGCTGATGGCGGTGCAGCCGCTGTCCGGCCGCCGGCACCAGATCCGCCGGCACTTCAAGCACATCGGCCATCCGCTGATCGGTGATGCCACGCATGGCAAGGGCCCGCTGAACCGCGCCATCGCGGCCTGGCTGGGCCACCAGCGGCTGTGGCTGCACGCGCAGCGCCTGGAAATGGCGCATCCGGTGAGCGGCCAGCCGCTGGTGCTGCAGGCCGTGCCGGGCCCCGAGTGGGCAAGCCTGCAGTCGGACTGTGGACCGACGCCGCAGCCCGGCGACTGAACGGCGCCCGCCGCGCGGCCACAATGGCCGGCTGTCCACGCTGGCGGCGTGATGCGGCCCGTCGCGGGCCCGCCACGACCGACACGGCCGCCCGCCACGCCTTCGCCCACAGCCCACCGCATGCACGCCGGTCCCCTTGCCGCCGCCCTGTCCTACATCCTGTGGGGCCTGTTTCCGCTGTACATCAAGCAGCTGGCGCAGGTGCCGGCACTGGAACTGGTGGCGCACCGCTCATGGTGGTCGCTGGTGCTGGTGCTGGCCATCCTGGCAGCCCAGCAGCGCTGGGCCTGGCTGGGCCAGGTGTTGCGCGCGCCCCGCACGCTGGCGGCCTTTGCCTGCAGCTCGCTGCTGCTCACCGCCAACTGGCTGATCTATGTGTGGGCGGTCAACGATGGCCGGGTGCTCGATGCCAGCCTGGGCTACTTCATCAACCCGCTGTTCAACGTGCTGCTGGGTTATGCCGTGCTGCACGAGCGGCCGCGGCCGCTGCAATGGGCCGCCGTGGGTCTGGCGGCGGCCGGCGTGCTGTGGCTGGCCATCGGTGCTGGTCATGTGCCCTGGGTGTCTCTGGCATTGGCGGCCAGCTTCGGCCTGTATGGCCTGCTGCGCAAGACCGCCGCGCTGGGCGCGCTGGAAGGCCTGACGCTGGAAACCCTGCTGCAGGCGCCGCTGGCGCTCGGCTGGCTGCTGTGGCTGGGCACCCAGGGCCGCGGCCACTTCGGCCAGGGCGACCTGGCCACCGAGCTGCTGCTGCTGGCCGCCGGCCCGGCCACGGCGGTACCGTTGCTGCTGTTCGCCTTCGGCGCGCGGCGCGTGACGCTGGCCACGCTGGGCCTGCTGCAGTACCTGGGCCCGTCGATCCAGTTCATGCTGGGCGTGTACCTGTACGGCGAGGCCTTCGACCTGCGCCGCGGCCTGGGCTTTGCGATGATCTGGGCCGCGCTGGTGCTCTACAGCGCCGAGAGCTGGCGGGTGCTGCGGCGCCACAAGCAGGCCGGCGCCCGCTGAGGCGCCTGCACCCTCAGGCGCTCAGATCGCCAGCCAGGCTGGCCAGCGTCTCGGCCGCGATGACCAGGTGCGCGGGGTAGTGGGTGTGGTCGCAGCCCAGCTTCACCGCCGCGCCGGCACGCACCGCCTGGCGCGCCGCGGCGGTGAACTCGAAGCGCACGAAATGCACGGCCGAGGTCTTGACCGCGTTCTCGCGCTCAAGGTCCTCGTCGGCAATGGCGTAGACGCGCGGCTGGCCCTCCACCTCGACGAACAGCCGGTCTTCCACGCCGATCAGCCGCGCCAGCTCGCGGCGGCGCTCGTGCACGTCGGGGTACTCCAGCAGCACCGTGGCCTTCCAGTTGCTGCCATCGGGCACCAGCGGCGCATAGGCCTCGATCTCGGACTGGATGCCGTCCTCGTCGAAGATCTTCTCGATGTGCAGCATCTCCTGGATCTGGCGGCGGATGGTGGCCTCGTCCTCGAACTGCAGCGTCATGTGCTCGCCCAGCGCCACGCTGCGCAGCTTGCGGTGGGCGATGTGGGCGGGCTTGCTGCTCTGGCGGATGCGGGCGTAGGCCTCGAGCGTGAGCAGGCTGTCGCGGGTGATGGGCATGGCGGACGGTGTGGATCGGGTCAGAGGGGTCAATCGAGCCCGTAGGCCTGGCGCAGCAGGCTCAAGGGGTGCTGCAAGGCCTTGGCCGGCGTGCCCGCCTGGGCCATGCCCTGGGCGATGTGGTGGCCGGCCAGCGCGCAATCGCTGGCGATGACATCGGGCTCGTCCTTGGCCATGGCCTTGAACACCGGCTTGCCGATCTTCATCGCCACCGGGTGGGTGGGCGTCTTCACGCCATAGGTGCCGGCATGGCCCGAGCAGCGCTCCACGGTGATGAGCTTGACCTGCACCGTCAGGCCGATCAGCTTGAACATCTC
>CAYPDO010000152.1:0-8820 GCA_964409495.1 uncultured Bordetella sp. | reverse complement strand
CCGATCCGCCCGGCGGCGCTGCAAGGCATCGAGGCCCTGCCCAAGCGCTTCACCGTGATGAAGGTGGATGCTGCGGCGGTGAAGGCCTACATCGAGCGGCACGCCAAGTGAGCGACAGCGCCGGCGGGCCGCTGCGGCGGGTGGTGGGTTTCTGCGGCCCCTCGGGCGTGGGCAAGACCACGCTGGTCGAGCAGCTGATCGTGGCGCTGCGCGCGCGCGGCCAGCGTGTCAGCGTGATCAAGCATGCGCACAAGCGCTTCGACATCGACCATCCGGGCAAGGACAGCCACCGCCACCGCGAGGCCGGCGCCACCGAGGTGCTGATCGCCTCGGCCCACCGCCTGGCGCTGCTGCGCGAGTTCGACGCGGAAGGCATGCCCACGGTGCATGAGCTGCTGGCCGAGCTCTCGCCCAGCGACTGGGTGCTGGTGGAAGGCTACAAGCACGCCGCCCTGCCCAAGGTGGAGGTGTGGCGCGCGGCCCTGGGCCAGGCACCGCTGTACCCTGACGACCCGCATGTGGTGGCCGTGGCCACCGATGCCCTTGCCGCGCTGCCGCAGGCCACGGCGCGCCCGGTGTTCGATCTGGCCACACCCGAGGCACTGGCTTCGTGGCTGATGGACACTGCCGAGCGCTTCACCTACCACCCCGAGATCCATGTCTGACCCTGCTGCCAAGCTGCCGCGCCCGACGATGCTGACGCTGGACGAGGCGCTGCAGCGCCTGCTGGCGGTGGCGCAGGACCGTGTGATCACCGAAAGCGAGAAGCTCGGCACCTTCGATGCACTCGGCCGCGTGCTGGCGCGGCCGGTGGTCTCGGCGCTCGATGTGCCGCCGGCCGACAACACCTCGATGGACGGCTACGTGCTGCGCGCCGCCGATGTGCCGGCCGCCGGCACGGTGCTGCCGGTCAGCCAGCGCATCCCGGCCGGCCATGTGGGCCAGCCGCTGCAGCCTGGCACGGCCGCGCGCATCTTCACCGGCGGGCAGATCCCCGCGGGCGGCGATGCCGTGGTGATGCAGGAGCAGTGCGAGGCCCTTGCCGATGCGAGCGGCGCCACGCTGGGCCAGGTGCGCGTGGGCGTGGTGCCTGCGGCCGGCCAGTGGGTGCGCCGCCGCGGTGAGGATGTGCTGCTGGGCGCCGAAGTGCTGCACGCCGGCCAGCGGCTGACGCCGCAGGCGCTGGGGCTGGCCGCGTCGGTGGGCGCGTCGAACCTGCAGGTGCGCCGCCGCCCGCGCGTGGCGCTGTTTTCCACCGGCGACGAGCTGGTGATGCCTGGCGAACCGCTGAAGCCAGGCGCCATCTACAACAGCAACCGCTTCACGCTGCGCGGCCTGCTGCAGGCCGCCGGCTGCCATGTGGACGATCTGGGCATCGTGCCCGACCGGCTGGACGCCACGCGCGACGCGCTGCGCCGCGCCGCCCAGGGCAATGACCTGATCCTCACCAGCGGCGGCGTGTCGGTGGGCGAGGAAGACCACATCAAGCCCGCCGTCAAGGCCGAAGGCTGGCTGGAGGCCTGGCAGGTGGCGATGAAGCCCGGCAAGCCGCTGGTCTTCGGCGGCGTGCGCCGCGGGGATGAATCGGGCAGCGAGGCGCTGTTCATGGGTCTGCCCGGCAACCCGGTGAGCAGTTTTGTCACCTGCCTGCTGGCGGTGGCGCCGGTGCTGCGGGCGCTGCAGGGCTGCCCGGCGGCGCTGCCGGCCGCGGTGCAGGCGCGCGCCGATTTCGACTGGCCCAGGCCCGACAAGCGCCGCGAGTTCCTGCGCGCGCGCTTCAACGCCGAGGGCGGGCTGGAACTGTTCTCCAACCAGAGCTCGGGCGTGCTGACCTCGGCCGTGTGGGCCGATGGCCTGGTCGATCTGCCTGCCAACCAGGTGGTGCAGCGCGGCGACAGCGTGCGCGTGCTGCTGCTGGCCAGCCTGATCGGAGCGTGAATTCCATGTCCAGCATCACGGTGCGTTATTTCGCCTCGCTGCGCGAGGTGCTCGGCCCCAGCGAGGCCGTTGAGGTGGCCGAGGGCAGCACGCTGGGTGCGCTGCGCGACGCGCTGATCGCCCGCGGCGGCCGCCACGCCGAGGCGCTGGCCCGCGGCCGCGCGCTTCGCTGTGCGCTGAACCAGGTGATGGCCGACGAGGCCACGCCGGTGTCGGCCGGCGCCGAGGTGGCCTTCTTTCCGCCGGTCACCGGCGGCTGAGCGCCGCTGCCGCGGCCAGGGCGGCTTCGGCCGTCTGCGCCGCGGCCCACAGCGCACGGCTGGTCTCGGGCGCGGCGGTCTGCAGCGGCGCACGCAGCCCCTGGTGCAGCGCGCCCGCCAGCGCCAGCGCGGCCTTGATCGGCGCCGGGTTCGGCTCGGCAAAGGCCAGCCGGGTGATGGGCTGCAGCTGCCGCCACAGCGCGCGTGCCTCGTCCAGGCGGCCGGGGCCGCGCAGGGCGTCGGCCAGCGCCACGAACCCGGCCGTGGCCAGGTGCGCGCTGGCGGTGATGGCGCCCGCCGCGCCACGCGCCAGCTGGTCGAACAACTCGTCGTCGTTGCCGGCCAGCAGCGCCAGGCGGCCGTCGGCCAGCAGGGCGTCAGCCGCGGCGCGGTCGGCGCTGCAGTCCTTCACCGCCACGATGCGCGGGTGATCGGCCAGGGCCAGCAGCGTGGCCGGCTGGATGCGCACGCCGGTGCGCGCCGGGATGTCGTAGGCCACCACGGGCTGTGACGTGGCCTCGGCCACGCGGTGGAAGAAATCGGCGATGCCGGCCTGCGAGGGCTTCACATAGGCCGGCGCGGTGAGCAGCCAGCCGGCCGGCGGCGTGGCCGCGGCCAGTTGCCGCGCATGCTGCGCCACCTGCTCAGGCCGTGTGCCGGCCAGGCCCATCAGCACCGGCCGGCCGCCGGCGGCCCGGATCACCGTGGCCAGCACGGCCTGCTGCTCGGCCGCGTCGAGCATGGCGGCCTCGCCGGTGCTGCCGCAGGCCACGAAGCCGGCCACACCGGCCGTGGCGGCCTGGCGCACCAGCCGGCCGAGCGCGGCATGGTCCACGCCGCCGTCGGCGTGCTTGAACGGGGTCACCAGCGGCAGCCAGATTCCCGCGAAATCGATCGATTCATCCTGCATCACGAACACTCCAGATCCCGACCGCATGACAGGCCGGCCGGACGGGCATTCGCAAGCTGCCTTGGGGCGCGCTGGGGGGGGTGCGGCTGTGGACTGCCCGGGTGGGGGCACTCGCCGCGCCGCCGGCCCTGGGCTGCCGGTGGGGGGGCTGCTATTGCTCGTCCGACGACGGCAACAGCCGCCCCGGTCAGACGAGCCGCTGTTTTTTCGAGGCTTTCGGCGCCCGGGCCACGCACAGGCTGCGGGCCATGCAGGGCATGGTGCAGGGCAGGGCGGCGGGTGCGAACAGCATCGCGCCAGTGTAGCGGCCGGCTCCATGCCGGTTCAGGCCTGAACCGGGTGCGAGAATCCGGCGCCATGAACTCTCCGGCGCGCGTGCGCATCCAGACCGACGACTTCGACCTCTCCACCGAGGTGGCAGCGCTGCGCGCCGGCGATGGTGGGGTGGGCGCCGTGACCAGCTTCGTGGGCACCGTGCGTGACCGCCATGGCGACACACCGGGCGAGGTGAGCGCGATGGCGCTCGAGCACTACCCCGGCATGACCGAGCGTGCCATCGAGGCCATGATCGACGAGGCGCTGCGCCGCTTCGACATCCGCGCCGCGCGCGTCGTGCACCGCGTGGGCCCGCTGCTGCCGGGCGACCAGATCGTGCTGGTGGTGGTCAGCTCGGCCCACCGCGGCAGCAGCTTCCAGGCCTGCGAGTTCCTGATGGACTACCTGAAGACCCAGGCGCCGTTCTGGAAGAAGGAAACCACGCCTGACGGCGCGCGCTGGGTGGATGCCCGCGTGGCCGACGATGCCGCGCTGCAGCGCTGGGGCATCCCGGCCGGCAACAGCCAGGCGCCGGCGCCGGGCCTGAACGCGTGAGCGCGGCCATCGTCGAGCCCTCGCCGCAGGCCTTGCGGCAGGCGCTGGGGCGTTATGCCACCGGCGTGGCCATCATCACCTGCCGCGATGCGGCGGGCCTGCCGCTGGGCCTCACGGTGAACTCGTTTGCCGCGCTGTCGCTGGCGCCGCCCCTGGTGCTGTGGAGCCTGCGCCGCGCCAGCGCGCTGCTGCCGGCGTTCGAGGCGGCCCGGCACTGGGCGGTGAATGTGCTGACCGAGGCGCACCTGCCCTTGTCGCGCCGCTTCGCCTCGGCCGAGCCCGACAAGTTTGCCGAGGGCGAGTGGGCCGATGGCCTGGGCGACGCGCCAGTGCTGGCCGATGCGGCGGCGGTGTTCGAGTGCGCCTGCGAAACCGTGCATGACGGCGGGGACCACCGCCTGCTCATCGGCCGCGTGCTGCGCCTCGATTCGCGCACCGAAGGCGCCCCGCTGGTCTACCACGGCAGCCACTACCACGGGCTGAGCGGCACGCTGTAGCCGGCGGCCGCCCGCCTGGCTCAGTTCAGGCTGGAGGGGGCAGGCCGCGTCGCGGCCGGTGCCGGTGCCGCCGCCGGGGCGGCCACCAGGCCCCATTCCGAGGCGGCCATGGCCTTGTCGAGCAGGCGCATCAGGGCCGTGGCCAGATCGTCGTTCAGGCGCAGTTCAAGGCTGCGGCCGTTGGCTTCGCGCAGGCGGATCGCCAGGCCCTTGCCCTGGTCACCCTGGCCCAGGTCGATGGTGGTGGGCAGCAGCGGCTCGGCGCCCAGCGGTTCGGCCGCGGGTTGCGGGTTGAACGGCGTCTTGAAATCGGCCGAGGGCAGCGGCCGCTCGCGCGCGGCCTGGGCCAGCATCTCGCGCGCCTCGGGCAGCACCGTGGTGGTGGGCGCCACCTGCGTGGCGATGCCGGCGGTGGTCACCAGTTGCTGGAATGGCGGCCACAGCCGCTGCACCATGCGCCGCGTGAGCCACACCGAAAACAACTCGCCGCCGCGGGTGCGCACCTGCCAGATGATGCGATCGGCGTTCGGGTCGTACCGAACCTGCATTTGATGGATGTCCACCGGGCCATTGTAGGAAGCTGGGGCTGGCGTGCCGCGGCGGGCCCTTGAACGCGGTGCGGGCCGTCGGACATCGCGGTGCGCAGCCACTGCGCTTGACCCTCACGCAGCGTAAGGCCGGATGATGCGCCCCGGGCGGCGCGGGCCGCCGCGTGGCCTGAGGGCAAAGGGGTTCCGGCAATGACGCTCAAGGTGGGTGAACTGGCGCAGCGCAGCGGCCTGACGGTGCGGGCGCTGCACCACTATGACCAGATCGGCCTGCTGGCGCCCTCGGCGCGCTCGGCGTCCGGCTACCGGCTCTACACCGCGGCCGACGTGGCGCGGCTGCACGCCATCCAGGCGCTGCGCGGCCTGGGCGTGCCGCTGGGCCAGATCGGCAGCCTGCTGGCCAGCGACGGCTCCGACCTGCCGGCCATCGTGGCGCGCCAGGCGCGCGCGCTCGACCAGCAGATCGCCCAGGCCACGGCACTGCGCGAGCGGCTGGCGCTGCTGGGCGAGGTGCTGGCCGGCGGCGGCCAGCCCGAGATCGACGACTGGCTGGGCACGCTGGGCCTGATGAGCACCTATGCGCGCTACTTCACGCCCGAGGAGATCCGCCGCATCGTGCACGGCTGGACGCAGGTGAAGGCCGAATGGCAGACCCTGGTGCCGGCACTGCAGTGCCTGATGGAGGCCGGCCGCCCGACGGATGACGCCGAGGTGCAGGACCTCACCCAGCGCTGGATGGCGCTGATGCACCGCTGGCTGGGCGGCGATTTCGACCTGATGGGCCGCTGGGGCGAGGTGTTTGCCAAGGAGCCGCAGGCGCGCCGCGCCGACGGCCCCGGCCTGCCGCTGGTGCGCTATGTGGAGCAGGCCAGCGCGCGCCGCATGGCGCTGTGGCAGCAGCATTTCTCGCTGGCCGAGCTGGCGCAGTTCCACCTGCCGGGGCCTGAGCAGGTGCGGCCGCTGCAGCAGGCGGTGGACGCGGCGCTGGCGGCCGGCGTGCCGCCCGATGCACCGGCCGCCCGTGCGCTGGTGGCGCAGTGGCTGGATCTGCTGACCGAGATTGCCGGTGGCGACACCGGGCGCGCCCGGCGCCTGGTGCGTGCCTACCAGCAGGCCCCCACGCTGCGCGCCGGCGTCCGCCTGGCGCCTGCGGTGATGGATTTCCTGGCGGCGGCGGCCGCGCAGGACGGGTTGGCGGCCGAAGGCGGTGCGCAGGCCACCGCCGCAGCGCCAAACCCGCCCGGCAGCGCTTGACCCTCACGCCGCGTGAGGCCCGAGAGTGCGCAGCCAGGGCCCCGCCATGTTGCCGCGGGGCCGTGCCAACCGGGAGCGCCCGCATGTCCACCCCGCCACCCTCGGCCGCCACCACGGCGCCATCCACCATCTCGTCCGCCGGCGCGCCGTCGCCCGGCCGCGCGGTGCTGGCCGACCGCAACTACCGCTGGCTGATGGCCGGCGCGGTGATCTCGCTGCTGGGCGACCAGTTCACGCTGGTGGCCCTGCCCTGGGCGGTGATGCGCCTGAGCGGCGACACCGCACTGCTGGGCGCGGTGATGGCCGCCATCGGCCTGCCGCGCGCGCTGCTGATCCTGCTGGGCGGCGCGGTGGTGGACCGCCACTCGCCGCAGCGCGTGCTGATGCTCAGCAAGCACGCCAGCACGGTGCTGCTGGCGGTGCTGGCCGTGCTGGCCTGGCAGGGCGCGCTCACCGCGCCGCTGATGCTGGTGCTGGCGCTGGGCATCGGCGTGGCCACGGCCTTTGGCATCCCGTCGGCCACGGCCATGCTGCCGCAGGTGCTGCCGGCGGCGCTGCTGCAGCCGGGCAATGGCCTGATGATGTCGGTGCGCCAGCTCAGCTTCTTCGTCGGCCCGCTGCTGGCCGGCGGCCTGATCGCCTGGTTCGGTGACACGCCGGCCCGGTCTGGCCCGGCGCCGGGGCTGGCGCTGGCCTTTGCGCTGGATGCGGCCAGCTTCGCGCTGTCGGCCTTCACGCTGTCGCGCGTGGCCTGCCGGCCGTGGGCGCCGGCGGCCGCCGCGCAGCCGGTGCTGGCCGCGGTGGCCGAGGGCCTGCGCGCCTTCTGGCGCGATGCCGCGCTGCGCTGTTGCCTGCTGTACTGGGCCGCGGCGGCGGTGCTGGTCACCGGGCCGGCGCAGATCGCCATGCCGGTGCTGGCCGCCAGCCAGCCGCAGTGGGGGGCCGCGGCCTTCGGTGCGCTGCTGGGCGCGCATGGCCTGGGCGCGCTGCTGGGCATGGTGCTGGCCGTGGGCCGGCCGGGCCTGCGCTGGGGCACGCTGGGCCGCACCATCCTGCTGATCGACCTGGCCGTGGGCCTGCTGTTCATGCCCATGGGGCAGGTGCAGGCGCTGTGGCAGGGCCAGGCCCTGCTGCTGGCCATCGGCCTGCTGGGCGGCTACATGCAGGTCACCGTCTACACCTGGATCCAGCAGCGCGTGCCGCAGGCGCTGCTGGGCCGGGCGATGAGCGTGTTCATGTTCGTCTTCGTGGGCCTGGTGCCGATGTCATCGGCCGCCACCGGCTGGCTGATGCGCCTGGCCGCGCCCGGCCAGGTGTTTGCGCTGGCGGGTGGCGCGCTGGTGGCGCTGTCGCTGCTGGCCTGGGTGGCCACGCCGATGCGGCAGGTGCGCGACGGCGCTGCCGCGCCGGCCTGAGCGTTTGATCCGGCGCAAGCCGGCACGCAGCGCGCCCGCCGCCGCGGGCGGTGCAGACTTGAAAGGACCGCCCCGGGCCCCATGTCTCACCGCAATCGGAGGACTCATCCCATGCGTGTCGACAAACTCACCACCGCGTTCCAGCAGGCGCTGCAGGAGGCCCAGAGCCTGGCCGTGGCGCGCGACAACCCCTACATCGAACCCAGCCACCTGCTGGCCGCCATGCTGGCCCAGCCCGATGGCCCCAAGGCCCTGCTGGACCGTGCCGGTGCCAACACCGCCGCGCTGAAGACGGCCATGGACACCGCGCTGAACGGCCTGCCCAGCGTGCAGGGCGGCTCGGGCGTGCAGGCCGGGCGTGACCTGATTCAGCTGCTGCAGGCCGCCGAGAAGGAGGCCGGCCAGCGCGGTGACCAGTTCATCGCCAGCGAGATGTTCCTGCTGGCCCTGGCCGACAGCAAGAGCGACCTGGGCGGCATCGTGCGCGGCCATGGCCTGACGCGCAAGGCACTGGAAGCCGCCATCACCGCGGTGCGCGGCGGTGCCACGGTGGATTCGGCCGAGAGCGAAGGCCAGCGCGAGGCGCTGAAGAAGTACACGCTGGACCTCACCGAGCGCGCCCGTTCGGGCAAGCTCGATCCGGTGATCGGCCGCGACGACGAGATTCGCCGTGCCATCCAGGTGCTGCAGCGGCGCAGCAAGAACAACCCGGTGCTGATCGGCGAGCCCGGCGTGGGCAAGACCGCCATCGTCGAAGGCCTGGCGCAGCGCATCGTCAACGGCGAGGTGCCCGAGACGCTGAAGGACAAGAAGGTGCTGGTGCTCGACATGGCCGGGCTGCTCGCCGGCGCCAAGTACCGCGGCGAGTTCGAGGAACGCCTGAAGGCCGTGCTGAAGGAGGTGGCCCAGGACGAGGGCCGCATCATCCTGTTCATCGACGAGATCCACACGATGGTCGGCGCCGGCAAGGCCGAGGGCGCCATCGACGCCGGCAACATGTTGAAGCCCGCGCTGGCGCGCGGCGAGCTGCACTGCATCGGCGCCACCACGCTCGACGAGTACCGCAAGCACGTGGAGAAGGACGCCGCGCTGGAGCGCCGCTTCCAGAAGGTGCTGGTGGACGAGCCC